>JALIDP010000003.1 GCA_022865215.1 Candidatus Nanohalarchaeota archaeon QJJ-7
AGGATAGTACGAAAGATCAGGGGAACGGTATCCGTGAGGCGGAAAACGGTTCCAGGTTCCTCCTTACTACAGAAGTAGAGGACAAAAACCGCGTTCACCTCCTCCTGTTCCCTTCTTCAGGGGCTGCGGAAGATGTATACCAGGAATTCCAGCAGTTCTCCTCCGATATAGACAGGGAAGGGAGACCGAGACCGGATATTACGGGAGAAGAAATAGATCAGGTGTGCAAGAGAAATGGCGTCCTGATCGGCCCTTGCCATGCATTCACCCCTTGGACCGCATTATACAGTAAGTTTGATTCTTTACAGGGTTGCTGCGGGAACAGCACTGATGTGTTGTCGTTCCTGGAGCTCGGGCCCTCCTCTGACACCTCTCTGGCCGATTCTATAAGCGAACACCACGACATGACTTTCGTCAGATTCTCGGACGCTCACTGCCCATGGCCGCACCGACTCGGACGCGAGTTCACACGTTTTGAGTTGAACGAACTCTCGTTCAGTGAACTGGAGAAAGCTTTCGAGAGGAAAGGAGGGAGAAAGACGACACTCAACGTGGGTTTCGACCCGCGGGAAGGCAAATATCACTGTACTGCATGCAACGACTGCTACCAGAAGTACAGCCTAGAACAGGCGGAGAGGTTCGGATGGGTCTGCCAGGAATGCGGTCGAACGATCAAGAAAGGGGTGAGGGACAGGATCCAGGAGCTGGCGGACACAGATGTAGGAGATTCTCCGGATTTCAGGCCGAGATATGTCCATCTTTTCCCATTGGCAGGGATTATACAGGAGGTAGTCGGGCATTCTTCCCCCACGACAAAGACTGTTCAGAAGATCTATGACGATTTCCAGGAAAGGTTCAGTTCCGAGATAGACATACTTACTGAAAAGGCTATAGAAGAACTGGAGGGAATAAACCAGGAATTCACGGATGCTGTGAAGAAGTTCAGGAGCGACAGTATCGTTATCGTTCCCGGCGGGGGAGGATCTTACGGGGAACTAGTAATCCCTAGTGACAGTGAAGAGAAGTAGAGAATCGAAGAGAGACGTAAAGACGAGCTGGAATGTCTGTATTCACCGAGCCAGAAAAAGCTCCAGGAATTCTAACCTTAAGTCTGGTCCCCAGAAAGACCTTTAAGGATGAAAGAGGTTCCAAGCTCCTCCTGGTAATCATATGAGAGAGTCAGGCGAGGACGGTAGTTCGTCTTGGCGGATACAGGGGGGACATCGAAAGTCTTCGTAACAGTCCTACTACCGTCTACCAGTCTCTTGTCCCCGGATTCCTGATCCCCGAAAAGCGTCAGTTCGTAATGCACCTTACCATCCACCTCACCATCACCTGTGTCTCGTATGACGAACGGTACCGATATCTCCTGATCGCCGACCGCTCTGGGAGATGATAACTGTATATCGGCTGATACTGGTGCAGCGGTGTTATCCGTGCTCACAGATGAAGGGTTACCAACATCGTCTTCAGGAGGTACCACGCTGAACTCTGCCTCCGCAGAGGTTTCGTAGTCATAAGTTACTTCCACGCCGGCCTGGAACGGAGAGGTCTCTCCCTCCCTTAGATTCATGGAACCTGGATAACTGCAGGTCCAGACAAGCGAGGTCTTGCCACCGGGCTGGTTGACTGATTTCAGGACACCGGACAGATCATTTGCCTCCTTATCGACACCGCCACAATTACTGCTGTCAAGGAAGCTAGCGCCGTGGAGACTGGCTTTGGCGGTATCTACTGTTTCCTGCCCCGTATTCTCTACATCCAGTTCAAATATTATCTGCTCTCCTTCCGAGTAAGGACTTCCAGGAGCATCTAAAGATAGGGAAAGACCGTCGTTAGGGGTCAAACGGAAATCGCGGTCTGGACCGGTATCCGCTGTATTTAGGGGCGATGTACAACCAGCTAACAGAACAACCAAGATCAATGAAAAGAGAGTTAGACTGGTTCTCATGCTTTCCCTGTACTTTGAGAGGGACGGGCAGCAATTTATATTTTGGGTCTGAAAAGGTTCAATACCTCCAGTCTGACTTTATTCCTCTTGGATCATTGCATGCGGCCCTTAATCGTTGTGATAATCTGATTACTGGAAAATGAACATCTAGAGAATCGCTCGGAACCATTTCAGCCGCCAGGAAGTTCCTCAACCTTGAAAGTCGTGGCAGTGGTCTCTGTGTAAGTGTAGCCCAGCTCCATTTTGAGGTTAAGAGTGGTCTCCGGGACTACAAGATCGGAGGGGAGAGATACATGGCAAATCACCTCGCGTCTGTCATCGTAAAGAGGCACATCTCCTCCACATCTGCTTACAGAAGCATCAGAGTTCGGCAGAGAGGCATCGATGTTGACACTATCTACCTCACCTTCACCGATGTTCTGTATCGTTACAGGTACTGATATCTCCACACCCCCATCACCTATGACCGGCTTGGGAGTCGTCATATCGACTGATGCATGGACCGGTGAAGCAGAGTTATCAGCAGATACCTCACTGTTACCTCCATTAAAGTCTTCCCTCGGAACTATCGTGAAAGGTGCCGCGACTGTCGTACTGTACTTATAGGAAACTTCCACCCCTGCATCAAAACTCCTCTCCCCCCCGCTCACTAGTGAAGCATCTGCAGTCGGAGTCCATTCCGGAAGCGCTCTCTCTCCAGGCTGTTCTGCAGCCCTGTCAACTCCCTGAAGCGTCCCTACATACTCATTTCCTGAGATAAAGCTGGCTCCGAAAAGTTGGGCTTCGATATTCTCGGCTGTTGCCTGCCCCGTATTCTCGATCTCCGCCTCCAGGATCATCTGCTCCCCGTTCTGGTACCGGGACTTGAGGGAACTGAAGGATACTGTCAAGCCATCTTTAGGGGTGAATTCAAAACTTCTCTGCGGTTCCTCAGAAGTATCGTCCTGTCCGGGGATCGACGTGCATCCAGCAAGAGAGATCGAAATGATGATAAGAGCTATACTGTAATATCTCATCCTTCGCTCTAACCCCTTTAACGGCATTATTCAGCCTTCCAGCCCTTCCACAGTGAACGTTGTTTCCTGGGTCTCGAAGTAAGGGTATTCAAGAGTGGCTTCAAGGTTGAGCTGGGTCTCAAAGACGTCCGGACTCACCGAGGCCGTACATATCACGCGCCGAGAACCGTCATAAAGTTGCACATCCTCTCTCCCGGTTTCCTCATTTTCTTCATTTCCGTCTTCTTCTCCACAGGTATCGATTGCGAAGTCCTCGCCGGAGTTCGCGAACCCGACTTCCAGAGCCACGTTACCTTCATCCCCCTCAAGGTTGTTAGCTACCTTGCCATCCCCAACGTTCCGGATCTGGACCGGGATGCTAACACTCACAGAATCTTCTTCTGTATCGGAAACAGGCTTGGGAGAAACTACATCGAACTCCGCCTTAAGAGGGCCTGCCGTGTTCTGTGTTGTGACGGTGGTGCTCTGCTCATCGAAGTCTGCACGAGGAACGACCGTCATATCGGCAGTGGAGGTCGTGGAATATCTATACAGCACCCTGACACCTGCAGGATAGTCCTGTGTAGCCCCTACATCCAGATTGACCGGGTTGGATATCCGCCATTCTTCCGATGTCTGGCCTCCTGGTTGCTGGGCCGCCTTGTCTGCTCCGCTCAGAGTACCTAACTCCTTATTTTCCCCTGTCAGAAAACTGGCGCCGTAGAGACTGGCCTGGATAGCTTCAGCCTCCTTCTGACCTGTGTTCTGGAGGTTCAGACGTAATGCTATAGGTTCTCCCTCATCGTAACTATTCGAAAGAGACTGGAACGAAATCGATAGACCATCGTTCTGTGTTATTCTGAAACTCGTATCAGGACCGTCCTCGTCTCCCCCATCATCTCCAGGTAGGGCGGTACAACCTGCAAGAAGGATCGATAAACCGAGAAAAGCCACCATAAAATATTTGCTCTTCATGGGTATCTACTAGGAAGTTATCAACTAGGTATTTATAACTTACGACTATCTTCCATATCTAAATAAATCTTCCATATCTAAATAAAAATAGAGGGAATAGAGCGGTATATGGAGCGGGCTCTTCTGTTCAGGGCGTCGAGCGTGATCATCGGATTGATAGCAGGGATCATAGCTTTTCCGCAGATATTCTATGACCGGTTCATCTGGAAATATTTCTGGGGGCCTATAGTAGCTGACGCTTCAGGTAACGCGACAGTGGTTTACAACGGTGTAGTGGCCCAAAGTGGATACACCCTGGTGAACGAGATCGGGTATGCGCTCCTACTCATCGCCAGCATATTTATCCTTGTAAGACTGCTGAAAAGGCTCGATAAAGGCGGAGAAAGGCGTTTCGTGCTTTCTTTTACCCCTTTCGTTATAGGGGGAGGACTCCTCAGGGTCGTAGAGGATTCTGGCACTGTTTCGGGTCCTCTCGAGTACCTCCTCATCTCTCCGCTGATATATTTCACCATGTTCTTCATAGCCGTTTCCGGCCTCTTAATCGCTTTTTACGTAGAAAGACGTACATCTGTTGACTATCGCAAGATAGTGTTCGGCCTGGGAACGGTTTTCTCGACCTTTATCGGGATCTTCCTTTTCTTCTCTCTACCGGTCATGAACCTTTGGATGATTCCTGCGGCCCTCGGCATCACTGGTATACTGACCTTCACAGTCTTCGGTTTCAACCGCATCACGGGAAACCTCGAGGAGCTGGTCTCGGCAGAGAACCTTGTCGTTCTTTCAGGGCATCTCCTTGACGGCAGTGCAACTTCCCTATCAATCGAGATTCTAGGGTACGGGGAGAAACACCCGGTTGTCAGGTTGTTCATAGAACTCACAGGCAGCGCCTATATGTTTATCCTCCTGAAACTGTTCGTGATAGGTGGAATAATCTACTACCTTGGGAAGGAAAGGGACCCCGACTCACCTCGGTTCTACAACCTTATCCTGCTCGGCATCCTCGCGGTCGGTCTAGGACCTGGAACGAGGAACCTGGTAAGAGCCTTATTCGGTATCTGAAACGACTGAAAGACCGGTATCAGATAATCTGGAGTAGGAGTACTGAACGTTCATATCGAGACTGTAAGAGGTGGCCTCCTGTATGCTGGAAGAGTCTTTCTCTTCGAACCTACACGTTATATGTGTAGTCTTTTCGGATTCGAAGAACTCCACTTCCCGGCAATTCACTGGTTCGAATATATCGGTGAAAGATCCTGAATAGAATAGGTCGACACTCTTCATGCCATTTTCCTTCTTTATACTCCCTGGACCAACGTTGGAAATAGTGATATCTGCAGTAATAGTTCTTTTCTCAGAGTCAGCCCGGACCCCCTCAGGTAATGAAAGCGATACATCCATAATCCCGTTGGTGAAACTATAGGTCTTGACCAGTTCAGATTTCGGTGCGACCTCCTCGCGGCCAACGACCTTTATCGGGTCCCGCGTGGTCAGGTTCGTCATATACTCCATATTGACAGTTACAGGGTAACTTGTCTGGCTTACCCCCGAAGGTAGGTCTCCTACAGAGATATCCCACTGACACAGCTTTACAGGGGAGACGTCCCTCGGTTCTATGAGAGAATATTCGCAGGCACAACGATCACTGCAGGCCCCCTCCCCTATAACCCTGGCGCTGACGGAGTTTCGGGGCCCGGTATTGGATAACCACGCCTCGAAATCTTTCAGTGGGACAGTATTACTGTTAGAAACACGGAGGATGAACGATGTTTCAGAATTCTCGTAGATCTGTTGCTCGGTAAATGAGGACTGGAGGACTTCGAGTTCCCCCGCTGACTCTTTCGTGCCAGTATTATCGCCGTTTTGAGAGGGGAGACTTGTACATCCAGAAACAATGATTACAGCTACCATCATTATGATTATCTTTCTCATCAGCCTTCCACCGGGTTCACGGCTATGGTCCGGGTACCCAGATCCACCTCATACCTTAGTTTGGACGTATAACCCACCCAGTTTACAACTGATGACTCTTTCAACGATAAAGTCTCGTTCCTGCACACTCTTCTGTAACTCTGTCCTTCCCTCTCCCCCCCTCCGTACATCCGTAGATTATCGTTCGAAGGTTCACAACTTTCAGAACTCAGCAGCTCAGAGTCCGGGTTTATAGAGAAGATATCCATAATCTCCCCTCTACCAACGTTCTCGATGTATGCTTTCGTTACAAGCGTCCTGTCACCTGATGCCACGAAGCTTTCAGGTGATTCGACAACTAGTCTAACCGGTTTCTTAGAAGTCGTAGAGGTGGAAAGCTGCCTCACCTCCGAGACCCCTTCCGAATCCTTCAACTGGATCTGGTTCCTAGACTCTATAGTCTGATTGAAACCTATCTCGAACTCCATAGGACATTTCCATCCGAGGCTAGGGACATCCTCGTTACCAGGGACGACTGCAAGCTCCCATTCCAGCATCAGCTCCTCCTCCCCCTCCAGATGGACCTTCTCCCAGGGTTTATCCCCATCCCAGGCCTCACGAGTATCAAGGTTCCCGCTGGAACCGTTCCTTACAGTATAACCTGTTATATTAGCTATTTTCTCGTTGCACTTCGATACCATTACCTCCCTGCCTAGACGTCCCAGACTCACTTTCATCCCAGAATCCCCGTTGTTCTCCACGTTAAGTCTTACCCTTGCCGGGGAGTCATATTTGGTGAAAGGCCCGGAAGAACAGGTCTGGTCTGCTAACTGACAACCTGGACCTTCTATCTGGACTATGTCCGGCTTGTCTTCAGTCTCCCGTTCCTGAAGCACTGTACATCCTGCCAGGAAAACTGTCAGAGCCAGGAAAAAGACCATGATATACGTTTTATCAGTCTTCATTTGAACCTTCTGCATACTTTACTGTGTTTTCCAGGTTTACACGGATCGACATGTTCATGCTGCAACCTATCGTCTTTTTATCACCTTCTACCGTGACTTCTCTCTCGAAGTCCTCCGGCTGGATCTGCGCCTCTCCTCCCTCGACATCGTATGTTCCCTCCAGATCGGTCAGATGTTTCGTGCCTTCACCCGTACAATCTGTCTGGGCCTCGAATATCCTGAAGCTTTCGGCCCGGTCACTGAGGTCAGGATTCAGGTTAGCCCCAGCACTTATTGTTATATCTTTCCGATATTGGTCTCCCTGTCTCGCCAGCTCATCGAACCCGGTAAATAGAGATCCGCCACAGTCTGCATACATCACCGGAACTACAGGCGTGGTCAACGCCGAAGTTCTCTGCTTCTGGAAGTCTATACCCTGTTTCTTCACAGTTCCACAGTTCTCCTTGCGCCACGACTCTCTCTCACCTGGATCAAGTTCTCCCCAAGAGGGTTCAGTCCACACTTTCAGAAGATTGTTACCACTAGACCATCTGCTCGAGTCCGTGAAAGCCGCCTCCACACTGTAGTTGTAAGAGACATCCACGTTCACATCGTGGTTCCTTTTAACGCGGACACGATTATCTCCAAGAGAATCACTGAAGTGAACTGCAAGTGAGTCTGGCATAGCATCTGCGACCGGAGTATCCAGCGTTTCTGCGATCATCGCAAGACGTTCGGGCTGGAGGTTTCCTCCCTCAGATTCAAGATCCTTCTCTATCGTGCCTACAGCGTTCACACATTCGGAAGAGTACGCCGCCTCAGACCCATTATCCACATCATCGCCATCTTCAGGTTCTATATCGAAATCACTGTCTAGTTCGTCTCCCGCACAGTTCTTCTTCACTTCCTGCAGCTTTTCTCTTATCTCTTGGTCAGTCATGGTGGATTCTGCATTGACAGCAGGGAACAGGAAGTTCCCCTCATCATTCTCCTCGAACTCCACGTAACGCGTCTCACTGTTAGGGATATAGGAGACATTATCCCATGCTGAAGCCACCTCCTTGTCAAGATACTGGAAACCAACGCTCACGTTAACGTCTTCAGCCGGGACATCCAGGGGACGTCCCTGCAGGTCGTTCACCATAGTGTTAGTCAGGGGGATAAAGACCCTGAGATGGCTGTCATCAGTGTCGATATTGAAGGGTTCTATGATAGTATTCCCGAGTTCGACCACAACAGGATCAGTTACCTTCTCGCTCTTAGCCGCAGCATCACATTCTGCAATCTTATCCTTCACACACTGCGATACAGAGGCGGAACCTGTAGCTGCAGAGTATACATTTCCACCTAGATAGAGGTCGGCGGCACATTGAATCTCAGCCATCCTCTTGTTATGACACGGGTCAAACTGGTTCTTGACAGACTGGGGTACACCCCCCACAACTCCGGAAACAGCGCTTATAGGCTCGCTTATAGCATTGTAACCGGCCTCTCCCACGAGACCTCCTATATTCGCCCATTTTCCGCCGAATACGGTGAAAAACACCAATAGTATACCAATCAAAGCTAGTATAACCACTACGACGATTTTCTGTTTTCCACTGAAACTTCCTCCGCCCAAAACCTCCTCGAGGAGGTTAAAAACGGCGTAAAGGAGGAATACCACTCCCAGTATTAGTAGCAAAGATAGAGGATTGGACCCGGCAAATTTGTACTGGGTCAGGACAATGGCCACAAGATAAATAACCAGTGCAACCCCCGTAGTTATCACAGCCGCCGATTTATGGTCTCCAAGGTGTAAGTACACTCCTCTCCAGATAGCGACCACATAGAGTATCAGAACTATAACGGCCAGAAAAGCATTTCTCGGCATCAAGAAAATGACGGCAATTATCGAAATGACGACAAGGATGCCGGTTGCTACCACCGTGGCAAGTTCTTTCTTGTTCATTCTCTATCCAAACAAATTAATATCATCCTCATTACCCGAGTTTTCATTCTCTTCTCCACTGGGACCTTCACGCTCTGAATCTTCATCCTCTTCTTCCTTCGCCACCGCATCTCTTGCACGTTCTCTAAATCTCCCTGCAGATCTTTTAGCCCTCATAGCGCTTCCACGAGCGAAAGCGTGCTCGTGTTCCAGATGGAACAGGTCAAAAAGCGCTATAGGCCCTATGATAGCTGTTAAAACGAGTGTCCATGTGAGGAAGGTTTCCGCCAGAGATGGAAGAAAAGCATACATAACAACCGTCGAAACCCCTGAAAGGATAGCCAATAGGAACAATAATTCGATAGAAGCAGATAAAAAAGCTCCTTCCTTGGCCATTCCACGACCTATACGCATAAATGAATGGAAGAACGCGCTCCATCCTCCCCCACCCCCGTAGGATTCGGGTAGAACGTAGAAAGTTGTCAATACAGAGGTTAAAAACATCGCTCCCATTCCTAGAGTCAACCTTCCTGCCAAGAGAGACAGTATCCAGTTCGCCGATGTTAAGGCCCACAGTGGGATGAAGATTAGGGAAAGAAAGTCGTTATCGACTTTTGAGACCGCGACCGCTGCCGCTGCCAGTCCACCTCCTATGGCTATAATATCCAGAGGTGCCCCGCCTACATAAATCATAGCGACCATCGCCAATATCGCAACAGCCCCCAGGAGTTCCTTAACAGTCGTGAGTCCTCTTCCCCGATTATCCACATCTCTCCAATCACTTTCGATGGGAAACATCCCTCTCTCTTTAGATTCTTCGGCATCTCTCCTGGCGGCCTCTCTCTCGGCGGCCTCCTCAACAGACTGCCGGGCAGCCCCTGAATAGCTCATCTTACCTGCTTCGGGACGGTAATCTCCTTCATGTTCTCCCTTGTAATATCCCTCTGAACCGACCTCTTTATCCGGTTTTTCTGGCTTTCTCTCCTCGGTACGTTCGAATCCTTCCCCTCCACCTACCTCCGTTTCAACAACCTCTTCACTTTCCACCGAACCCATGAAAGCTCCTTTGGCATGCCAAGCGCCTCTGGACTGGCTGTAATGCTCCACTTCTTCCACTTCTACCCTTACGGTCTCTCCAGTGTGATAACTTATATCTTCACGCGGGTTCTTGAGAGTGAGCAGAATCCCGAAACCATGAAGCTCAGAGGGATGAATCAGGATGACTGTAGGCTTATTCCCTTCCTTTCCCTGAATACTGGTAAACTCACCCTTCCAAACTCCGGAACTGGGACGAGGAACCCCTTCACCTCCAGAACCTCCTCCGCCTGAAGGTGAAACCTCTCCCTCTCCACCTCCATCCGAACCAAACGGCTCATCAAATAAATCTTCCGGATTTTTATCTTGAGCGTTATCCCAACTTTCCGAAGCATCCTCCGCTATCTTCTCGGCTTCCTGACTCTCTTCTATAGCATCTTGCATCTCCTCAAGCTTATCTTCACCATTATCGTTATCTGCGATCTAGACCACCTACGTGTTCCTCAGTTGTCTCAATTCTTCGATCTCCTGTCTTAGATCTTCTATACGCTGTTTGTAGTCCCGGTATTTCTCCACTGCCCTCCTGTAACGTTCCTCCTGACCCTCCGCCTGCGCCTCTTTCATCTCCTTCGCGGCCTCTTTCTTTTTCTGGGCCAGAGTCTTGAAACGAGAGTTGTACTTCTGGAAAAGGAGTTCTTGTTGCTTCTCTTCCACATCCTCCTCAGTTAGACCTCCTCTATCCAACCTCTCCACCCACTTCTTAGCCTCCTCCTTAGATGGCGCTCCTATTCCAAAGTAAGCTGGAGGTGGGCCTACAGGAGGGAACTTGACAAGTAAAGCGAATTTCGTTCTCTCCCATACCATCGGATATATGAAGCCGTCATCTATAGCCTTCACTATAGCTTTCCTGGCCATATCGAACTTGTTCTTAATAGGGAAATGCCGATTAGCGGAACGTTCCCAACCCATGACTCTGCTACGTTTTAGAAACCTCTTCTGATACTCCTTCTCTATAACGTAGGGTACTATCCTCCAAAGTTCTACCAGCCCTATATAGGAACCCCGGTCTGCATCAGGATCTGCATCTCTCTTATTTCGACCGTAGTAAGTCCGGGCTGCGACCTCCATCTCCTCTATTACCTGCTCTTTTGTGAAGTAACGGGTCTCCCGGCCTTCCGCCCTCCGATCTATCTCTTCCTGGACTGTCTCCTGTATCTTCTTTTTCTCTACCCTATCTCTTTTATCATCTTCAGCCAATACAGGAACCCCTTCTACGAAGAAAGTTGTGTTGCTTTCCTTAAGTAGTTTGAGGCGTCTACTCTTCCGGTACGAAAGAAATATTCATGTTCGAAACTCGGTAAGATCCATCCGTGGAGATCTTGAGAGTGTTCTCACCCTCTTCCACAGCATCCTGACCGAAACTGAAGGTGTTCGTCCCCGCATCGAGGGCCTGTGTGAACTCCTTACCGGGAAGATCGATCGTTACAGGACTCTGGAGCGTGGTCCTGTCAACTTCCAGGGAAATCCGGGCTTTTTCCCCCTCCAGACGCTTGTACTCAGAACTTGAGAGATTGAACTCTCTTAAAACCGTTCTTCTCTGGTCTCCGGCCATATGGTAGAAGGTCAGCTGCAGGTTCTCAAGCACGTAAGATGACTCTCCAGAGGTGGAGAGCGAGAGCACGTTCTCTCCCGCTGTGATCCCTGTAGTGTTGGCATGGAATGTTCTGACATAGGGTAAGGCGCGTTTAATCGGTGTGCCTTCAAAGATTTTATCGGCGTTTATCTTCATATCCAGGGGCTCATCCCGGATAATATCTTCTGTTATAGAGAACCTCAGCTCCCCACGGTCGAAACCTTCTACTTCATAGTCGAACACCCTGAAAGGTCTCACTTCCCTCGGATGGAAGGCCGAAACAGAAACGTCCTCCAGGACGTAAGAAGGTCTCTTCCAGAATGCCTTCCCGGGTCTATCCGCCAAGAACGTGACAGTGTTTTCCCCCGATTCCAGAGTCGAAGACTGTAGTGATACCTGTTCTCCCACCGTATATTCTGGCACATCTACTTTCTCACCGTTCACCTTTATAATTAGATTATCGGGATCAGAAGATTCAGAGAGGGTAAAAGTGATGTGCATCCTTCCCGACTGTGGAGACTCGAAGCTCAGGGTCTCTCTCGAGACTCCGAAAACACTGCTCCCGATCTCGACAATATCTCTCCGGGCTACTTCCGACTCACTAGTCTCTGCTTCAACGGTTATATCGTCGAAATCGACAGTTCTGGACGTGGAATGTATCTGGCCGATAGTTCCCAGTTTCTCCGATAATATAGCTTCCTCTGCTTCTTCTCCATCTCCAAAGCCGGCGTCCTCTGCGAAACCTGCAAGCACCCCTCCTATGACCAGGATCGCGACTCCGGCCACCACCACGTAGATAAAGTCCGAAGCCATGCCCAAAGATTTGTCACGTTATAATAAAAAGGTGCCGGAAGGAGTGTTTTAAACAGGCTTTACAATGAAAGTGCTCAGTCGCGAGGAAGGAGAAGGTTACATGGAACTGGAAGTGGAGTCAGATTCAGATCTCTGGCACCTCAGGCACGTTGTGGATGAGGGAGACGTTCTCCGTTCCGAGGACCAGAGGACTACCATAGAGGGAGGAGAGAAGAAGTATACAGAGCTGGAGCTCCAGGTCGAGAAGACCTCCTACGAGGGCGACAGGTTACGGGCGACAGGAGAAATCACTGAGGCGCCTGAGGATGTCGAACACGGCTACCACACCTTCAACCTTGAGAAAGGCATAACCTTCGAGATCTGGAAGAGGGACTGGAAGGACTACCAGCTCGACAGGATTGAGAAGGCTTCAGAAACTGATGACTACGAAGTTATGGTCTGCATGATAGACTCTGAAGGAGCTAACTTCGCTATAATAACAGAGACCGGGATAAGAGAGCTTTCAGACGTTGAGAGCGGTATCTCAGGAAAGATGTACCAGGACGATTCGGAGAGCGAGGAAGAGTTCTACAGGCAGGTGATATCGGTACTGGAGACCTACACCGACGTGGACAGGATCATAGTTTCGGGTCCGGGTTTCGAGAAAGAGAACCTTGTGGAGAGGATAGAGGATGAAAGACTGGAAGAACAGGTCGTGCTGGAGGACGCCAGCACCACAGGTAAGGCAGGGGTACAGGAGGTCATAAAGCGGGGTGCTGTGAAGCGCGTCCTGGAGGAATCGCGGATCTCAGAGGAGTCAGAAGCAGTGGAGAGCTTCCTCGACGAGGTAAACAGCGGTGGAGACGTAACGTACGGTAAGGATGAAGTGAGTGAGGCGGTAGAGATGGGAGCAGTGGAGAAACTGTTGATCACGGAACCTCTAGTACCTGAGAACGAGAATCTGATGGAAGAGGTGGAGCAGAAGAACGGTAAGGTCCAGATAGTGCACGAGGATCACGATGCGGGCAAGAAGCTCTCTTCTCTCGGAAGTATCGCCGCGGAGCTCAGGTACAGTATAGAATAGTTTATTCTCCCCCCCAGCAGTTCTTAAATGCTCAGAGAAAAAGTACCAGTATGACCGGTCAACCCTCTTTCACTTTCCGCGGAACCGAAGAGAACCCCGAATGCCGCAGCTGCGACCAGGAGATGGTCTTTCTGGAAGAGAGACAGGGCGTGTTCAACGAGAAAGACGTCTACGCCTGTAGAGAGTGCGGTACAACGTTCGAGGACCTCTGGAGATTCTAGAGCAGGAAACCGAAAACTCCTGAAAAGAAGGTTACCAGAGCCATCTTGATCCGGGTGCCGAGCTCATCTGTCCGGTAACGGATTTCCCCTGCATTATAAGCGTCCAGAGCGGTCTGTGAAACGTTCGACGATCCCAATATCTTCTCGGTGGTATTGATACCGGTATATATCTCGAGGCTCGGGCTTTCCAGACCCCCCTCCTCCAGTCTATCCACCTTCGCGTCGTCCATAACAGCTCCCAGGGAACGGTTACCTTCATCGGTCTCTATGTATAGGTTGATCCTCTCACCGGATACAAGGCGCTTCAGGGGGGATGGAACGCTCTCAATATTTTTGTTGTAGACCTCCGAGTACTCCTCGATATTCTGAACTACTTCCTGCGTTGTGCTGTTATCATAGCTCACCGCCCCTACAAAAGCGGATAATATAACAACAGCAGTCAAAAGAGCCAAAATCCTCGATCTCATATGACAATATATTCCGGTAGAGTTTATATTACTCACCCCTGGGATCCCTTCAAAAGGGATAGGACTTAAATCTCACTGGAACAATCAAGTAATATGCATCCGGTCAAGAAACTGGTGGCGGGAGCTATCTTCATCGGTGCAAGTAAAGCCATTGAATATATCGGTAATGCGATATTCTCGGCTACAGGATCTACTGAAGGCCCTCTCGTGAGCTACAAGGCACTTTTAAGCTCTTCTAAAACTGTTTTGATGGCTCTAGGAGTATTATTCGCCGTCTACGGCGTCCTTGAAGGAACATACAAGCTCTGGAAAAAAAGAGGTTCAGGAGAAGAAAAAGATGAAGATGGCTCTTCTAGAAGTTCTGAACCTCCTTCCAGACAGAGAGACCGGCCTCGTAATCCTTCACGCCAGTGAATCATGGACTCTCGCTCGTCTCATCGGAATCTTTCGGCTCACCAGATCACAGGAATTAACTGTAGGGGAACCCTTCTTGGGATCTGAAATCAGAGTAGAAGTCTGCCAGTAAGTGGGCAGGTTCCAGGCCAAAGTATAATCCTGCAAGATATACTGCGATACCTGAGACCATAAGATGCTCTCGGGGATGCATGATACCAGTTCAGTCCTCTAGGAGTTATATAGCTAGCGAAGAATAAATCGATCCATGGATAGGAACAGTGTCGAGCGTTTCCTGGAGTTCCTTGTCATCGGAGTGGTAGCAGGCGTACTGGAAGATCTCATCGCCGTAAAGCTGGCGACAGGCGCAACAATAGATGCACAGGTCATCTGGGTAGTGTTCCTGATCGCGATACCCTTCGCGGCCCTCTCCGAACTCGTGGTCGACAGGGAAGAAATCAGACCCTTCCAGGAAGTTGCTGACAGGATTCACAGAGTCTAGCCACGACGGAAACCGAGGTAGAACCCGGCAGCGAACCCTCCTCCCAGGCCCAGAGTGGAAACGATCTTGTCCGCGAGAGAAGGAGCAGTTGAAGCCGCCTGGCCTCCTATATCCACCATACCGCTCCCGACTGAACTCCAGTCTATACTAACGATTCCCTGTGACTCCATCCACTTCACGAACAGTATGGAAAGACCGGCCACGACCGCAATTATCTTTGTCACGATCTTCGCAGCGTAACCGGACAGGAATCCCAGAACTGCACCCGATCCCATCTCCATCACAACCTCGCTCCCCAGAAGTTCTTCGGGCATGTGCGGAAATTCTCTCTAAAGGTATAAATTGGTTCGGGTTATCAGGAGAAGATCAGCGTCGGGGGCGGGATTTGAACCCGCGTCGGCGCATACACGCCGAGTGGCTTAGCAAGCCACCGCAATGGCCAGGCTATGCGACCCCGACACAGCCAAAACTTCTATATGAGAGCTATTTAAGTCCCTCGGCCTGTTAAGGTATTTAAATATGCAGTCCTCAGACAGCTTTGTGATAGGATGGCCACGGAAGTAGAGAACATGACCGACGTGGTTGACAAAGACGTCTTCACTTCTAACGGTTCATACTGCGGGCAGGTAAGGGACATCGAACTGGATCTTCCAAAGTTCAAGGTGCGCGCACTTGTCGTTGATGCGGCACAGGGATCCTACCTGGCCCAGAAGGTGGGTGGCAAGAAAGGGGTTATAGTGCCCTTCTCCATGGTGAACGCCATCGACGATGTCGTTATGATAGACCATTTCGAGGGAGACGTCCGAGCCACTGAAGAAGAGGTCGAAGAAGAGGAGGGGGAAGAAAGGTACGAGAAGGAACAGGTTGAGGAAACTCAGCTCTAGTTCGGCACGTTTTTAAGCCAGTTCCTCCCTCTATCTATCTATGACCACACTAACATCTGTAGTTATGGCTCTCCTGGAATCTACATGGAGCCTCACGATAGAGTTCATACCGTTACTGTATCTCGGCTTCCTCGGTTACGCTCTAGCACTGGACCGGGAGAGAGGGATCCTGGAGGATTCTATAAGAAGTCAACGTGATTACACGCTCTATTATGGTCTATATATCCTTGCCGGACTTGTATTTGGAGGGGTGGTAGTGATGTATGTCGAAGGCCTTCCTGGCATGGTGACCGGAGGGTTTGTAGCTCTATCGGCCTGTATATACAGCTACTTCGAGAAAGGAGAACCTGATAAAAGAGGTCTGGAACTGGAAGGTCTGAAGGGGGCTATCAGCGTTCTATGGCTAGCGGCCCCTGTTTTAGCCGTCGCTGGCATCGTATCTGGGAACTCTCTCATGAAAAGCCTGGTAGCCCTGATATTCCTATCAGCTATCTTCTGGGAGGTGTAAAAATGCACGTGGAATCGCTGGAGTGCGTTGATTGCGGTAAAGAATATCCTCCGGAAGAGGTCCGTTACCGCTGTTCTGGATGCGGGTCCTCTCTCGATGTTTCTTACGACTATTCGGAGATCTCTGGCATCTCATGGAGAGAACTTAAAGACAGAGATTTCTCCCATTTCAGGTACCGCGAGTTCCTCCCGGTTGTGGGGGAGAAGAACATGCTCCACATGGGAGGGGGTGGTACACCGGTTGTGGAATCCAGAGTCATGGGAGACGAACTGGGGATCGATCTCTGGTTCAAGATGGAGAGCCTGAACCCCACAGGGAGTTTCAAAGACCGGGGGACCTCGGTCGAGCTGGGTAAGGCCCTGGACCATGGAGAAGAGGAGGTCGTTGTCGCGTCAACAGGCAACATGGGTGCATCGATTGCGGCTTACAGCGCGAGGGCAGGCATAGAAGCCCGGATATACGTACCCGAGGACACAGGCGGTCCGAAGCTGGAACAGATGAGTTCTCACGGAGCTGAACTGAGAGAAGTGGAAGGAGGGTATTCCAAAGCTGCACAGAAGGCCTGGAAGGACTGGGATGAGCGCAGTATCTACCTCATGGGAGACTACCCCTACCGTGGCGAAGGGGAGAAGACAGTCGGTTTCGAGATAGCGGACCAGATAGACGCGGATACAGTTGTCCTTCCAGTAGGGAACGGCACCCTTATCCACGCGGTCTGGAAGGCGTTCGAAGAGCTGGAGAAAGTAGGGTTGAATGAACAGCTTCCTAGGATGGTAGGCGTCCAGGCTGAGGGGTGCAACACTGTTGTGAAAGCCCTGGAAAAGGGTTACGAGGACGTCCGAGCGATAGAGGGGGCGGAAACGGTTGCAGGAGCTATCGCATGTGCAGACCCTCTGGACGGTGAACAGGCACGCGAAGCTATAGAAGATAGCGGCGGATTCGGGACCGCGGTATCGGACAGGGAGATAATGAACGCCAAAGAGCTCCTGGCTGAAAAAGAAGGGATCTACGCCGAGGAGGCAGGTGCGGCAGGTCTAGCCGGCATCCTGAAGAGAGAAGATAAGTTCGATAAGAGAGAGACCGTGGTCTGCCCCATCACAGGTCATGGACTGAAGACGTAACTACCGGTACATCCCTTCCGGGAAAGCCTGGCCCTTCTCATGGTGCTCCGCATCCTGGATCATCTGGGAAAGCTTCTGCTTCTGTTCCCTTATATCCTCTGCCTGCTCTTCCATGACCTCTGTCTCCACCTCGAAACCGGCTATCTTCTCTATACCTTTATCTATCATCACCTTGGCTGCTATCGGGTCAGGGAACTGTGGATCAGCCTCCACAACCAGACATAGCCCGGTCATCTCTCGTCTCTCCATCTCGTGGAGCATCGCTCCTGTCGGGCCTCCAACCAGACCTGTCTGGTCTGGAACCTCTATACCGGCATCCTCTAGAATCTCTTCCTTTCCCACCTCTACACCGTAAAGCTCCTTTCCCTCATCGCCTGAGGGAAGACCGCTGAGCAGGAGGGGGGTTATAGAGTTCTCCTCCATCCAGTCGACCATCGGGGCAGCGAACTCTCCTATCTCTTCGGGAGAGATCAGAACGTCGCTCGTCAGTGCGTAGATCCCGGCCTCCTCGTCAGCGAATATCCTCACCGGCGGCCTCAGTTCTCTGTCGCCCTCCTCGAATATCATGACTTCAGGCAGACCCTCAGCCTCTACTGTCGCATGTAACTCCATATCCAACTTTTCGATCAGATGGTCTGTAGCTATCTTGCTGGCTAGCCCTGCACCAGGAACCCCTTCTATGAAGAAACCATCCTCTATATCGACCTCGTCCCGCACATTAAGGATGGGCATAACCACCTATCCGATCCGCTCCTTTAACTGGGTTTCGGTCTGAAGAAGTTTTATATGGAATTAATGGTCTTCTATAACCATGGAAACGCTGAGCGAGCACGAGGCGATGCAGCTCTTCCAGAACGAGGGGATCCCTGTAGCCGAACACCGCCTGGCAACGGACGAGGACGAGGCCGTAGAAGCTGCAGGAGATATAGGATACCCTGTATTCCTCAAGATCGATTCAGGAGAAGTCCAGCACAAGACGGATATCGGAGCAGTCATGACAGCGCACGATGAGGAGGAGGTAAGGAAACGTTTCTCACTGGTAAGAGGAAACGTGGAGAAGGCTATACCGGGAGCGGATGTAGAAGGTATACTGGTGGAAGAGAAGCTGGAAGGTCACGAGATGATAGTCGGTGTTAACAGGGACGCGGAGTTCGGTCCTGTGATAATGTTCGGACTCGGCGGTATCTTCGTCGAGATATTGAGAGATGTGAACTTCCGGGCGGTACCTATAGAGGAGCGAGACGCAAGAGAACTGGTAGAAGATATGGAATCCAAGAAACTTCTAGAGGGTGTGAGGGGTCAGGAACCTGTCGATAAGGATGCGATAGTTGACGTGCTGCTGAAAGTTTCGGACCTCGTGGAATCACATCCTATCGAGGAACTGGATATAAACCCGCTATTCGTGAACTCTGAAGGAGCGTATGCAGCGGACGCGCTGGTGAAGATGCGATGAGCCTGGACAGCCTTTTCGAACCCGATAACGTTGCGATAATCGGTGCATCGAGGGAAGGGGGAAAGGTCGGTCACTCGATCCTCAGGAACTTCATGGAGGAAGATTTCGGGGGCGAGATATACCCTGTGAACCCGGAAGCCGATAGTATCCTGGGCCTGAGATCTTACGAGTCGGTTCTGGATATCCCTGGAGAAGTGGATCTAGGAGTGGTGACCGTTCCTCCCACCGCAGCTAACTCTGTTATAGAGGAAGCAGTCGAGAAAGGAGTGAATAACCTTATAGTCATCACCTCAGGGTACGGAGAGATAGGTGGGGAAGGGGTAGAGAGGGAAGAAGAGCTGGAAGATATCCTAGAGGGTTCCGACACCCGCCTGGTAGGTCCGAACTGCCTCGGTGTATATGACTCTTTCTCGGGAGTTGATACACTCTTCCTGCCCTCCTACAAGCTGAAGCGTCCACCAGAAGGAGATATCGCGATAGTTACGCAGAGCGGGGCCTTCGGCTCCGCAGTCATGGATCTCCTGGCGGACATGGAGGTCGGCATATCCCGCTTCGTTAGCTACGGTAACCAGGCGGATGTCACCGAGACAGAGCTCCTTGAATGGCTGGACCAGGACGATGAGACAGAGGCTATAGCTGTATACATGGAAGGGGTTTCAGACGGTGAAAAATTCCTGGAAAAGGCAAGGAAAGTTACTGAAGACAAACCAATAGTGGCACTGAAAGGTGGGAAATACGGATCCGGTAGAGAAGCGGTGAGTTCCCATACAGGATCTCTTGCCGGCAGCTATGAAGTCTACAGGGGCGTCTTCAGCCAGGCCCGCATCCTGGAGGCTGATAACATCGAACAGCTTTTCGATTACTCCCGGGCACTCGCCTACAACAAACCTCTGGACGGGAGGAACATCGCGGTCGTTACGAACGGGGGAGGGTTCGGGGTTCTGACAGCGGATGCACTAGAGGAACAGGGACTGAAGCTGGCGGAATATTCTACATCAACAGAAGAGCAGCTTCGAGAGGCCGTCCCAGACTATGGTAATGTCGAGAACCCGCTTGACCTGGTGGGGGACGCAGATTCCAAGAGATATGAGAGATCTCTCGAGGTCCTGGAGAAAGACCCGAACATCGACGGTATCATAGTAATCCCGCTTCTACAGCCACTGCCGCTGGAATCGGATGTTATAGATGCGATAGTGAACTTCAATGAGGGGTACACTGAGCCTCTAGTAGTCTGTATGACCGGAGGGGAATACACGGGAGTTCATGCAAAGAACCTGGAGAAGAACGAAGTAGCGGCTTACTCCTCACCTAAGAGAGCTGTAGACGCTATGGAGGCTCTTTACAGGTACGGTGACTGGAGAAGCTAGTTAAGCTCGTTCTCTATGGCATCGGATACAGAACCGTAAGAAGATTTCTGGATCTGTATCCCGTTCACGAACACTGTCGGAGTCCCCTCCACTCCCACGTTCCGCCCCTCGTTGAAGTCGGAACGGACCTCGGACTCCGCATCTGAGTCCTGCATACATGTTTCGATATCACTTCCGGCGACTCCTTCTTCTCCTGCCCAGGAGACTATCCTGTCCTGGACGTTCGATTCAGAAAGATCGTCCTGGTTCGCGAACACCTTATCCTTCACGTTCCAGAACGCATCATTACCGCCCTCACGGAACACGCACTCCATGGCTACCGCGGCCTCGTCCGACCACGGATGCATATCCCCTGCATAGGTCAGCGGGAAGTCCTTCCATACAATTTTTACCTCTCCAGAATCCACATACTCGCTTTTCAGCCTGGAGGTGACTGACTGATCGAACGATCGGCAAGCAGGACACTCGAAATCCTCGAAAAGAGTTACCCTTACTGGCGCGGAACTGTTCCCGAGTACAGGTTCTCCTCCGTTCGACATATTCACAGCATCGACAGTCCTGCCTGTCGGCTCGGAACCAGAATTGAACTTGATAACACTAGAGGATGAAGATATATAGACGAGAGCCGCCAGTATCCCTACAGCGAGTACAAGAGTTGCTATGGTCTCTGATGACAGGGAAAATCCCTTCTCAGACGAATCAAGCTGGTTCAGCTCCCTCTTCAGTTCGTCTCTCTCGTGTGAAGAGATCTTGTCATCGTGCTGATCCAGGATGTGATCTATCTCCTCCTCTCTGGAATCGACTTCCCGACCACACTTGTCACACTTCATACCTCTCACCTCTCATCCATCTTTTTAATTCGAAGCCGGAAAACTCTGAAGATTCTATACGGATTCGCCATAGACTATCTCGATAACATCATTGTCACGGAGGACATGGGACAACGGATCTTCTATCTCTTCCCCGTTAACGGTCAATGAAAGAGTGGTGGCGTCGTCCTCGCAGTAAGTATCATCTTCGACAGTCATACAGGTCTCGTTCACACTTATACCGTGCTGTTCAAGAGCGTATCCTATAGTGACTCCGGTCGCGTGCTTGTGGAGCGTGGAACCATCACCTCCCTCGAAGTGGATACGCGGGTTCTGGGTCTGGGAATGCTGATATTTTGGCTTTGAGAATTCGATTGGATCGCCGTTCACGGTTACAGATAACTGGGCGTGTTCATGCGCCGATCCTGGAGGTCCTAGGGATACCTCTACAGGTCCCGAATCTCCTCCTGTAGAGAAAGATATGATCCCTGTGGAGGCCAGTCCGTACCCCAGCACGAGCAGCGATAGCAACACCACACCTACCCCTAGCTTCCGTACAGGTAGCGACATCCCACCGCTTCCGTCAATATCGTTCAATTCTCTCTTCATTTCGTCTCTCTCGTGTGAAGAGATCTTGTCCTCGTGCTGATCCAGGATGTGCTCTATCTCCTCCTCCCTGGAACCGACCTCCCGACCACACTTGTCACATTTCATATCATTTCACCCTTGTCCATCTTTTAATTCAATCCAGGTTGCAGGTCCTCGGGTCTCCGTAGTAGCCGAGAAAACCTATCAGGAAAAGCGACCCCAGTACTCTCACCCCGTTCCCCTGGAACGGCAAGATGCCTATAGCACCTGCGGCACCAAGAAGACCTATCAGTCCTGCTCCACATCCCGCACACCCCCCTATGAAGAATACCGGCACCATCCCGCCTATACCTCCAAGACTGAAGTATACACCGCCACTACTGACCTGGATCACGATGTGTAAAAGTACTACAGCGGTAAGTACTGAATAAACTATCATCAGGGACGTCCCTATAGCTCCTACCGATGCAAAGAGATTGGAGTTGAGCGCTACAAGAGCCTCCCCCAGGTATGCGATATCCGAGGATAGGAGCTGCCAGGAGTATTCAGGGAAGGTGCTGAGTACGAAAAGAGAGTATACTAGTAACGACATCGCCACTCCTGTCACTACCTTTCCCGGGGTATGGAGAGTACCTCTGATAGCGTTCTCCAGATCCTTCAGAAACGTCTTTGGTCGAGGTATAGTGACTCGCATCGTCCCCATAGATAGATTTGAGAGGAGTTAAAACTTACCCGTTCAGCTCTGAATCGATGACCGATTCGAAAACGCTGTACGGCTGGGCTCCAACGATCTTCTTCCCGTTAATGAAGACCGTAGGTGTCCCGGTAGCTCCTACTGAATCCGCTCCCTGCTTATCTGCGTTGACCTCGTCCATCGGATTATCATTGTCTAGACACTGCTGGATAGCTGATTCGCTCACTCCTTCTTCAGAGGCGTACTGCTTTATATTATCATAGACGTTGCTCTCGGTTATCTGGTCCTGGTTCGCGAACACCTCATCCTTCACGTTCCAGAACGCATCATCACCGCCTTCACGGAACACGCACTCCATAGCGGCAGCACCATCATCTGCCCAGGGGTGAACCCTTTCCGGAAGGGGGAGATCTTTCCATACAAATTTCACGTCTCCTGTATCCACATAATTAGATACTATCTGGGGAACGGCGTTCTCCTCGAACCTCTTGCAGAAAGGACATTCAAAGTCTTCATAGATCACCATCGTAACAGGTGCATCTGACTGTCCGAGTACTGGTTCTCCCTCGAGAGATATCTCGCTCGGGTCTATCGTGTCCTCTACCGCCTCGTTCTGGGTCGGCGAGGGATCATCGTTATTCTGAGTATCCTGCTGCGAGGGCTGGTTCTCAGCCTGGACGGTATCCCCTGTCACTCCTGTGAAAGAGTCGATTGTCGACATGAAGAATCCTCCTGCGAAAACTCCGATGAGGAAAGCCAGCAGAATCGCGTGGGCCGCCTTCAGCTCGAAGCTGAAGTAGCCTTCAGATCCAGACGGAGAATCACTTCCTGAAGATGAATCTCCGTGAACCTGCGCCTCGTGGACATGAAGCCCTCTTTCGGAGTCAAAATCTTCTCCACACTCGTTGCAGGTAGGCATCGTCCCCCGTTATTTGTAGAACCTTTAAATATAACACGGTTCTAAAGAACAGACCTCAGAAAATTTATCGGTCTTTCTGATAGAAAGGGATCTTTCCTCACCCGAGTAGATACCTGATCCATGGGTTCTCTTCCACGATATCTGTCCTTTCCAGGTATGAATCTAATCCGAATAACCTCCCTGCACCGAACGTCCCGAGACCGAACAGCAGGAAGATGTATACCACATGGTAATCCACTACCATCGCATGGGATAGAGGGAACGAGGATATCCAGTAGAAAGCCATCAATACACTCCCCCAGAATGCGTTCCACCGGACAAGAGCTCCAGCCATCAGGCCGAGACCGACCAATGTGAGGCCCCAGGCGTTGAGCGGGTCTACCAGCCAGAGCCACTCGTTCGCCAGGACAGTCCATATGGTCTGGAAAGGATTGGAAGCTGCAACACCTGAAAGATAGCCCGCGGCCGACCAACCCGGGTCCATGAGCTTGGTCACCCCTCCATAAAAGAGCGTCCACCCCATAACAAGTCTGAGAGCTAGAATCGAATATCCGACCCAGCGCTCGGAATATTCGAAAATTTTCCTCCGACCGAAAATTTCGGTCCTGACATCAGCGGAAGACATGTTATCAGTATCAGGAGGAGCGATTGTTAAACTTTCCTCCGACCTGGAGTGATCAACCTCCTATAGAGGGGCTATCAAAGATTCGGACAGTAATCAACAGCATCTAGCAGTTCGCCACAGGATGAAAGAACTGCATGACCTACTGGGCGCCAGCAGAGTTCTGCTCCGAGAACGGCTTCGACGTATCAATCGGCGGAGTAGAGAATATGTACCTCCCATCCGAGGTCACTGTTAATGGCGCTGTCTGGTTCCTCCCACCGGCCGAAATCACAAGATCGGCCTGGTAAAGATTGCTCCCTGACATCTTCTCCACCTCCTCAACTTCTACCGTCACATTTTGAGGGAACATAGAGTCAGAGTTCTCAGAGAAGTAAGTCTCTATCTTATCAGCCGAGGGGGCAGATGAAGTCCCGGGAAGACCCGCACCTGAAGATACAAGCATACCCGCCACCAATAGTCCTATCACGAGACCTAATGCGAACACACCAAGAGTCTCAGTCCTCATCGAGACAGATACATTCTCTTCCCCTCCCTCGCCCCCAGCCTGCTCCTCTGCGCTCTCCTCGAGCCAGTCTATCAAGGTAACCCGGTCCTTGTTGTTCTTCTCAGCTTCGAGAACTTTCCCTATATCGAGATCCTCCGCCTCCACTCTATCCTTGACATCATCTACGGTGCCCTCGACCACTTCATCGTAATCTGCTTCTTCCATCAGTTCCCCATTTCTCGCACTACTTTTTAAAATACCCCCTTCCGGAGAAACTCACCCTAAGTCGAGTTCGTCACGGAGCTCCTTTATCTCTTCCTGTATCTGTTCCGACTCCATATCCTCTCCCGACTCCTCTGTTTCTCTTCCACCAGACTCCTGGTCTTCACCTATCCTGTCCTGTAACCATGACAGGAGTTCTTCCCTTCCCTGACCTTCCCTCTCTGCTGCTATCAGTGCAGCCACATCCAGATCCTGTTCCCTGACCATCTCCTTGACCTTCTCGATATCCTTCTCCACTACATGATGGTAGTTCAGATCCTCCTCTTCCACAACCTCCTCTCCACCTCCTTCTTCGACATCTTCCTCCTCTTCCTCTACATCCTCAACCCCCTCTCCATCCTCTTCTTCTACCGCCCCAACCTCTTCTTCATCCTCCTCTTCGACATCTTCCTCCTCTTCCTCAGCCCCTTCCTCCTCTTCCTCTTCACTTTCTCCTAGTTCTTCCTCTTCTCTATCGACAGCCTCAACCTCTTCTACCGCCTCCCCTCCGGATCCTTCCTCTTCAAACTCTTCTTCACCCGTTCCTCCACTTTCTGATTCAGTTGTATCTCCAGCATCATCGGACTCTTCCCCGCCGCCCTCCACCGGTTCCTCGGCCCCAGTTTCACCTGTACCCTCCACCGGTTTTTCGGCCTCCTCTTCCTCACCCACGCCTTCAGGTCTAGGTGTATCACTCTCACCTGTACCTGAGCCCTCCTCGACCAGTTCCTCGTCTTCGAGCTCTTCCCCACTATCTTCCTCCCGCTTTTCCCTGACCTCCTCCTGGAGCTTCTTCCCGGCATGGTCTGAAAGGAGTTTCCTCAGGTCAGAACGCCGGGAATGCATCTCCTCTTTCAGATCAGCTATCTCCTCCTTTATCTCGAAATATTCATCGCTAACATCCTCAAACTGGTCCAGGAGCGCCCCTCCTATATCCGTCAGCTCGTAATCGATCTTGGCCCTCCCCCCTTCATCGTCGATGGTCCTCTCTATAAGGCCTATATCCTGCGCCTCAGATATCCTTGCCGAGATCGTGTTCGGACTTATGAGTACTGTCGGGCTCTCCTTGAGCTCGTTGAAAGATTTGTTATCCTTTCCCAGCTCGAAGATTATACTGAGAGCGCCTTTCCTCAGTATGAAGTCGCTTATATCTATATCCTCCGACATCATCCCTGCCTCCAGAGTTGATACATCAATACCATCCCTCACCTGAACAATACTCGAGCTGCTATTTAAAAGTGAAAAGGGGCACCCGATCTGAAGTGTTCTGACATACAGGTCATCTCTGGTCTCGATGTACCATACTACTCTCTCGATATATAAGGGACAGCGAGATTTGTCCGATATTTACACCCGCAATTGAACATCATTCTACCTGTACCCGGTGCAAGAAAACCGGCATCGATCCATACAACTTTGCCTCTGAAGAGGTCGAAAATCGGCGTTATAGATGCTTTAATTTCGCTATGTTCTTAATGACAAAGTAAATGGGCGGTTTTGGGGAAAAGCAGAAAATCGGCGCGCTTCTTGTTTTCTCCATATTTTGCGGGTTTTATCGGTGGAAACACCTCGAATGAATACATCAGAAATTTGCGCCGGCAAAGATACGAATCGGCAAAGATTAAAAATTCCGGAATTCCTCAACCATCCATGGAAGATCTCATCCGCTTCTACCTCCTGGAGCAACCGCGCAGCGTCAGCGATATGATAGAAGAGCTGACCAGCAAGGAGTTGAGCGATGATGCAGGTAAACGTAGCGATGAGATACCACACATCGCAGGGAACTGGTTCAGGGAGGATAGCGGCTACCTGTGGCGCCTCCAGGATAAAGACCTCATCAAGGATCAGGGGCGCCAGTACGCTGTGGACCGAGATACGCTGGTCGAAGGTCTCCTAAGCAGTATAAATGCCCAGCAGTGTTTCTCTGCAACAGAAGTCCGGGGAGAAGATGCGGAACTCGATGACGCGTACTCGCACATCCTGCCCGACATGACACTGAGGGACCTGAAAAGCGATCTGAAAGAAGAAGTGTTCACAGGACCTTTTATGAAGGAGCTGTTCGATTTCCAGCGCTGGAAGGATTCTCTCCTGTCTCCTGAAACCGCAGAAGGTCGCATCGCATCATACCGTCTGGAACTGGGATTCTGGCCCTCGGTACACTTCATACTCCTTTCAACTATACTCGCCTCCCGTAAGAGACATATAACGGAGACTCTGGAGAAGGACGAGGAGCATTACTTCGAGTGGCGCAGTCGCAGACAGGCCCTGGAAGATTCACAGGAGGCACTCCAGGAGAGACTGGTCCATGAACATGTTCCCGGAACAGAGAAAGAGGAAGACGGAACTTTTGTACCCGAAAGAGCCCAGAAACTTGTTGAAGGGTTTCAAGACGGGCCGGAAAAACTGAAGGAAGATTCCACCGAGATACTTGCCAACCTGTACCTCCTGTCCCTGAACGATGGTGTCGAGCTCTTCAACCAGTACTCACGTTACGACCACGATATCAACCTCTTCTTCAACCTCATGGAGAGAGGGTGGATGGTTAGAGAAAACAGTGTAAAGCGGGATGAAAGGACCGGTAATATAGTTGTACCCCTGGGCGAGGTACGGTCCTACCTCCATGATCTGGCCGCCCTTCCCCACCACCGGTCATCGTAAGTATTATTACCCGTCTATGACAATCAGGAGACATGGATCGCGGAGATGTCCTCGTCGGGACGGGCCTGATCGCAATAATGCTGTTCATACTCCTCTCATCTCCAGGCCCCCTTACCGGTTTTCTTACGTTTCAACCCTCTACAACTGTATCTGTAGAGAACGACACTAGCATCAAAATCAGCTATTTCCAGTTCGACCAGATAATTAACCGGGGAAACTCGACGGATATTGACGTGGAGATTACCAACTCGGGAAGCAACACTATAGAGAACGTGAACTTCACAGTAAATATCTTCAAGAACGGTACAGCCCTCTGGAGCTACCCCTCCCGCCAAAAGACACTTGAGCCGGGCTCGTTCCTCTCTCAAAGCTTCATGCACACCCCACAGGACACAGGTCTTTACCGTATCAGACTCCGTATAGATGTAGAGAACAGCATCATAGTCACAGGGGCGCCGCTCCAGGTGAACGAGAGGCCGACGGACGAAGCCACCAACCGCACAGTCACCTTAACACGGAAGAAAATAGAATACATCTATCCGGAAGCGCCTGAAGAAGAGGCGCCGTCCCGTAGCTGGGATCTCCACGTTCCGGAGAACATAACCCTGGAGGACGGGAAGACGAGTACCTCCACCATAGGCGTTGAAAACACAGGAGAAGCTCCCCTGGAGAACGTTCGACTCCTGCTACAGGCTCCTGTGAACATAACAACCGATTACAGCCCCGAGATACTGTTCAGCGTCTCGCCTAATACCACGAAGAACTTTATGATAGAGTTCACCCCTGATGAAGGTTTGCATGGAGAATATGACATCGGATCCACACTCCATTCCAAACGTTTCAGCCAGAAGAGCACTATCGATGCCGATGTCAGACCGGCATCCACCCTCAAAAATCTCCAGCAGGAGATAAAGAACCTTCGACTCGTCCTAGCGGATGCGAGGACCCGGACCGAGGTAGCCTCAGATAGAGGATCTGACGTTGAAAAAATCGAGAAACTGCTGGACCAGGCCAATGAAAGCCTTGAAACAGCAAGTGACTCGGTAGATGAAACGGATATTGAAGGGGCTCGGGCGGCGATAGACACAGCACGAGAATCCCTGGACCGGGTCTACACGTTACTATTCCAGTTGCAGGGACACCAGATATCGGTAAGAGCACCCCTGATAAACCCGTTCTACATCTTCGTTGCGGTACTATTGATAGGGATAGCTCTCCTACTGGTCATAGGGTATTATTACCTGCACGAAAAACATAAACAGAGGCCGGAACTCCTGAGAGGAGAATAGGATATGGGACTGATAAGACCGTTCAAATACACGAACTCAGAGGGGGAGACCTACTTCCTCCACAAGTCGGAGAAAGGTGACAGAACCAACTACTACTTCTCCAAGAATCCAGAAGGATCGCTGCGCTCCCGTCCAAGCGGGTTCAAGGTGAAGGAGAACCCTCACTCCCACATGCCTTACCTCAAACGTGGCAGGGGAGGTATCCTGGGAAGTATAATGGAGCTTCTGGGGATGTCCACAGAATCCGGGACCTAGTCTGCACCTATCTGGTTCCTGATATGGGAAAAAGTCCTGATAATTCTTTCTCTCTCCACATCATCGATATCAGTAGATGTAGTAGTTACCTCCACAGGATTCTGCTGACTCTCCCCCCCTATCTCCTCCTTTATGTATGATACCGTCTGGGTGAGGTCCTCTCTTTCCTCTGGAGCCCTGCGACGGAACACAACAGCCACTACCGCTGCCGCCTGTACAACCAGGATCAGGAATATAATTTTGTTCAAGAGATTATCTCCTATAAGAACCTCTCCAGAAGGGATATCTATGCTGGGTAACGCTCCTTTGAGGGGGTCGCCTCGCGAAGCCACCATCCCTGTGGGGGAAACCGTGCTGTTCTCCACCGGATCTACCGTTATACCGAAAGCGTACGACTTCCTGTTACCGTCGTGAACGAACACCGGTTCTGCAGTATATGTGTCCTCAGATACGTTAGGAGATATCTCAAGCTCCAACAGGACCTCTCGGCTCTGGTTCATCTCGATCGGTGACGTGTCGTATTCCAGGTCCTTTATGAAAGGGACATCATCCTCGATGACCTCGAAATCCCGGATAGTGGTGAAACCGGTGTTACTTACATACATAGAGATATTCCGTTCTTCTCCCGCATTAGCGCTTACTTTATCCGGGGCTGTTATGCTTATACTGCTCGGGCGTTCCACCTCGATATCAAAAGATACATCCCCACGGCTGTATGGTTCTTTCGACGCCTCCAGAGTCAGCGAGTGGCTTCCCTCAGTGTCTGGAGAGGGAACACTCAGGTTGAAGATGCCCTGATCATCCGTTCTCATCTGGTCGACCACACTTCCAGAACGTATTAGGCTTACTGAGGCATTGAATACAGAGTTCTCATCCTCATCCCGGACCGTGCCCTGCACCTGAACTGTATCATCGGGATCGTATACCTCTTCCCCAACAGAATACCGGACATCCAGATTTTCCCGAACTCCTATCGCGTAAGCCCCTTCCCCTTCATCAACGAACAATGCCTCACTTCCCACGTAATTGAACTCAGCTTCCACATTATCCCATGAACCCCAGCATTCACCGCTCTCCATATTCCATCCCGTGCATTGGAGGACTTCCATATCCCTCGGATTATCTATATTCTCGGTGCTGTAGCCGAGCGAGAAACTCCTGGATTCTGAATCGAGGGCGCTCATATATGCGTAAAGACCTGCCAGCTTCATCCCCGGAACTTCCTCAAGGGACGAGTAGAACTGGTACCTGATAGGGCCGTCCCAACTATCCACATCCACATCCTCCAGGGAGATACTTGCCGGGAAAGTTTCATGCGGGAATTCCAGTTCCACGTTATACGTTCCTGGGACGATAGAAGATGTGTAATCCCCTTTCGAATCTATCTTCCTGACCTCCTTTCCATCGTCCAGAAACCGGAGCACAAAAGGTAACGCATCATCATCCTCTCCACGGAACTCGCCCTCCAAACGGGCAGGATACTTTATCTTTACCGTCTCAGAGGCCTGGAAATCCTCCCGGGAGAACTCTATATCGAGATCGTAGTTCCCCCTCGACATGTTCGGGAGGAAAACGGAGAATGTTGATGCCCCGTCCCTGGAAGTCTCCTTCACAGAGACGTTGTCCAGATCGTCCCCATCGAGCGAGAAATCAATATCGTCTTCAACGACTTCGATACTCTTCCCCCTGTTTGCAGCCTCTACATCAACCTCTACCGCTTTTCCGTCGAAAATTGTCGTATCGGATACAGTTGCATCGAACTGAAGACGCTCTTCAACTTTAATCTCTCTCGATAATGACTCTGTAGTTCCATTATGATACGCCTTTAAAGTCGGTTCGTAGTTCCCCGGCTCAGAAGGCATCTTCATAGACATCTTCCATTCGTTATCATTGCTATTGTAGCCTTCAATCAAATCTCTGGTCTCTCCACCGATCGATACAGTAAAATTAACATCTTCACCTATATCGATATCCGAATCTCCTACACCCTTTAAGACGCTAAAATACAGTTCCTCTTCCTGCTCTGTATAATAAACATCCTTCTCCAATCCCTGTATCAAATCTGTCTTCAGGACTTCAACACTGAATTTCGATGATTTGAAATCAGTGGTTTCGTTAGTGCAACCTACGAAGAATGAGTAGTCCCCTGCAGAGAAATCATCCAATTCTTCCCAAAAATCTCGTACATTTTCCCCGTCTATGAAGTATTCCGCATTGGTTTCATCCTCAGCAATAAGTGAGAGAGAATCCTTGCTATCTCTAGAAAAACCATCATGTGATATGTTCTGGACATAAACCTCATATGTCCCGGAAGTTGGCCCGCAGGTAGTTTCTATACGGAAATCCTGATCATTCCAGATTGTTTGAGAAGGTTCCACTGATACATCTGATACTGTCACAGCTGCTCCTAAAGTAGAGAAAAAAATACATATCCCCATAAAAAGGGCTGCACGCTTCATGGAAGCCAACCCTTGATCTTCTCCGCAAGCGTCTCCTCGTAGGGATAACCTGTAATATCGGACGCTATGTTCTTGAACTCCCGCGAGGGCTTGATGTATGGTTTGCGAGAGACAAGGGGCTCGTTCTCAAGTATGCTGCGCTGTACATGGTTATGTTTTGGGATCACCCCTATTACAGGTATATCAAGCACTTTCTCCACCTCCTGGATCGAAAGGTGGTCCTTGGGGGAATCGTACATGTTTACAACCACCCCGATGACTGACTTCCCTTTCTCCCTAGCCTCACGGTACAGGCGGTAGGTATCCGAAAGCGATGGAATCTCTGGGGTAGTGACGAAAAGGAGTTCATCACAGTTCTCAACCACCCTTTCCACCGGCCTCTCGTATCCCGGAGGAGAATCGATAAGCACCGTGTATTCTGCAGGAATCTTGCCTAGTGCCTCTTGTATATCGCCGTCGAACTTCTCCGTAGCGAGTGATGTCGGGATAACTCTAAGTCCCGAATCCTTGTCGATCTGCATCGCCGACATAATATGGACATCCTGTTCGACCACTTGCTGGAGGGACGTAGGAGTAGTGTGTATACCCAGATGTATCCCCAGGTTGGGCATCTCTGCATCCGCGTCCATCACTATGACTTTCTCACCGAACTCCATCAACGCCACACCGAGATTGAGCGTCACAACAGTCTTCCCTACTCCGCCTTTACCGGAGACTATCCCGATGGTCCGGGGTTTGCTCAGTTCCTTGACTTCTTCCTCCACAGAGCTATCCACATCTTCCCTGGAAACCTCACCCGATACATCCTCTCCCGATATCGCCTTTTCACCGCGTTCCCGTCCCTCTGCAAGTATACAAACACTGGACCTTCCAACCTTATGGGTATTTATAGCGCCCTGCTCGTCCATCCTCTCTATCTCCTTCGATATCTGGTACTCCTCCTCATCCAGCTGCCTCGCTATCTCCGATATGGACCTCGGCTTCTCCTCCAGAGAATCAAGAATACGCTCCTGGATGTCACTCATGTGCTAAAGTACGTTCTGCCCTTATTTATGTTTTTTTACATGTAAAATCAGATTCCGCGCGTCATAATCACATGAAGAACTCCCCTGAGGTAGTCTATAGAACTATCAAATACCGGGACAAGGGGATGGAACCTATCAAACTCGTGTTCTCCAGTATAATAATACCTGCCCTCCGAATCAAACATTTCAACCGCCGCATCCTCGGATTTATCTATCTCGGGGCTGTAAGGTACTGCCACCTGTTCGTACCTCCCTGGGCTTTTGACCTGGACCTGGCTGAACCTGCGGTCCGCCCGGCCCTCCACCGATAGGAAGAAAGACCCGACCCCTTCAGGTACAGCTATACCAAGGATCAGATCTTTCCCGTTCGCCCGGGACGAGACAACTTCGAAACCCTCCTCCCTCCCCACTGTAGATGTTCTGAACCGGTCCCTTACCACCTCTGAGGATTCAGGGCCGTATCGAAGAGTTACGGACGCGTTCAGACTGCCATTATCTGGAGGACTGTAGAAGGCCAACTCCCGGGTAGCCCCTGACCCTGGTTCGAGTACGAATTCGTCCGACCACTTGCCGGCCCGGAGCTCGTCACCCACCACTTCAAGATGGAACCTCCCTACAAAGCTCTGGCTCCCTGTATTCATCGCTTCAACCAGCCAGACTTTCGGGCTCTCATCACCCCCTGACTGGTTCAAGATATCTAGACTGGCGTTGAGAGAAGGCTGGACCTGAACGCCCACCTCGAATGCGACAGCAGAACTCGCCAGGAGGATAAACAGGGACAGGAGTACAATCCGTTTCATCCTATCACGTTAATCCATGTCTCTCGATGAACAGGTCTCCCCTGTAGTAGCCCTGGGAAGCGTTTTCAGGTTCGAACACCAGGGAAATGTTCCTAGCACCTCCTGATTCTATCCGGACGCTTTCATCAGGATCAATCGAGATATACTTGCTTATATTCCCCTCCACACTGAACCGCATCTCCACAGGACCATCACCAGGATTCTCGAGCTCCAGCTGGCGTTCCGAACTCATCGCACCTCCTGGAAGAGTCCCGAAACCTATAGGCCTTTCATCGGCAGCGAGCCCAACAGTAAGGTCTCCTCCAGAACCGTTTACCGTGCCTTCAAGGACGTAACTCTCCTCCATACGATAGCTTTCCCCTGCAATAAACATCCCCGCCGCAACCAGAGCTATCAGAACGGGGATCGCCACCAGTATACGTTTATCCATCCTGAACCACCTTCCACACCACGAAGCTCATAACGGCCAGAAGGAATAAGAGGATTACGGTGGAAATCGGCATCCCTTTCTCCTCTCTATCACGGCGCTCCACCGCCCTTACAGATTCTTTCAACGAGATATCGGCTGTTTCACTGACTTCCCCCGTACCGTAGTCCGCAGCCACCCGGGCCTTGAACTCCTCCCTCCCTGCCGGGACCGACGTGGAGAACTTTCGGGTCTCACCCGGCGGGACCACCTTTTCATCCCTGCCGATATCCTCGGTACTGTTCTCTCCTTCAATCTTGAACCGTGTCTCTACCTCCATCGTAGCAGTCCCATTGTTGTAGAAAGAGGCCACCAGCTTCTCATCAGCCAACCTGGTCGACCCCGGTCTTAAACCTATAATTTTCCCTGATCTTGTAACCTCCCCTGGAACCCTGAATATCACGGGGAAGGAAGACGTTGATAGAAGGCTTAAACTACCACTGCCCTCTATATCAGGATCAGGGGTTATCAGGAGGACATGGTACCCCGGCTCCATATCGCCAGGGATATTGACAAGGAACTTGACATCCTTCCATCGAACGAATTCAGAACCTGCAGCACTCAGTTCCTGGTCCTGTTCTTCTATAGCCCCCTCACCTCTCAGCATCTCCACACATTCAGCACACGACTGTGCGGAGAAGCTCCCTGACTTGGATGATTTGAACCGGTTGAAATCTCTTAATGAACCTCTCTCAGTCCTTATATCTATCTCAACTTTCTCGGAGGAGAGCACACGGAAATCACCATAGAACGTTGATCCCGGATCCTGAACCCCTTCTTCAAGATGGGTAGGAGAAACAGCGAACTGCAACGAGGCCCCTGCAGGCACCACCAAACCCAGTGCAGCGATTAACATAGCCAGGCGGACATCGAACATCTAGCTCTCCTCCAGCTGGCTATTGATACGCCTGAGTTTATCTTCTGCCGAAGATTTGAGCTCTTCGTAGGTAGCGTCTTCCATTATCTCTTCCTCGTGTTGGGCATCGAGCAGCTCTATCAGCCTCTTTGTCTTCCTTTTCTCCTCTTTCAGCTCTTCCTGTTCCTTGATACGGCGCTTGTGCATCTCACGGAAGACGTCCCGGAAGCGATGCTGGGCGCCCTCGAGAGGGCTCACCCCCCGGAATCTGAAGGCATAAACCAGTAAAAGGATGATAACCGCGAAGACAATCGCTCCCACCGCCAGGGGCAGGATATCAAACGGTTTCCTTGTTTCGGGAACCTCTATCCTCTCTATAGCTGTCTCCGCCTCACCGATAAGGCCCTCGGCCTCGGATATAGACTGCATCGCTTTCTCGAACTCCTCATCCTGCAAGCTCTCGTTGGCGTTCTGGATAGTGACCTCGATCTCCTGCACCATCGTCTCGACCCCTGAAACATCGGCCCCCTCCTCCTGGAGCGCTTCCATCCGTACCTTTACCTCCTCAAGTCTCTCCCCGAGCCTCTGGATATCTTCCCGGATCTTGGCCTCCATGGACCGGAAAACACTTATATCGACAGGTTGCTGTCCGGAGGCCAGGTTGGATGTCGCCAGGATAGTACCGTTATAATCTCTGCGCTCCGCGTCCTTCGAGGGCTCGAAACTTACAGTGAACGTAGTGGTCTCCTGGACAGGAAGTGAAACAGGGTCGGCAGGATCTACAGATACCCATCCCGACGGCACTCCTACCACGTTCGTGGTAAGGTTCTCCAGTTCTGTTTCACCCGTGTTTGCGATAGTGATCGAGTTATATGTCGAGACACCTCTCGCCAGGTTCAGTTCTTCCGGTGCATCTATGATAGAGAGGTTAGTCTGCAGTGGTTCAGGTTCAGGTTCTTCGGGAGGAACCTCTTTCTCTACCGTCTCGGTCTCCTCTTCAACCGTCACTTCATCCTCTTCCTCTACTGCTTCCTCCACTTTGAAGGTTGAAGATGCGGTTGCGGGCTCTATAGAAGAGTCCAGGGGCTCCACCTTCGCGTTCAGTTTATAAGTTCCGGGCGGCTGGTCCCCGAATATGAAAACGTTCCTTGGAATGGTGAGGTTCTTCCCTGCCTCCGTGTAGACAGTTTCCGAGACGTAAGAATACTCCGTGCCGTTCTTTGTCACCCAGTAGGTGAGCTTGGAGTCCCCTGACTCCGTACCCATATTTATGATAGTAACGTTGAAATCCAGGAACTCGCCCTGCTTCTCGGTAAATTCAAGAGGGCTGAGCCGTATGTCGAACGGGCCAGTAGCTACTTCATCTGTCGCCATCCGGAACGACTGGAACCGGACAGCTTTATCGCCATCGTTCTCCACCACCAGCTTGGTCCAGTAGATACCCTTCTCCGGATCTTCAGGTAACTCCCAGAACGTTGAATAGAGTCCTTTCCCTCTTTTCTGGACATCCGTCTGGTTGAAATTCTTGAAAACCTCTCCTGAAGACTCGTAAACAGTTATATTCATCATATCCGCGTTTACCCGGTTCTCGCCCTTGTAAAGCGATACATAGGTGGTGAAGTTCGCTCCCCCGTACCACACACTTCCCGCGTCCCATCTCACCTTGAAGTCTCCTGCCTCACCGACAGCGAATGTCGAAGAGGCGTTCTCCTCCTCGGTCCTGTTCGTTACAGGATCGTACCATTCAGCCTCGGCTTCGAGGTCATAGATCCCTAGAGGGGCATCGTCAGCGAGATCGAACGTGGGCCTCGGATCGATATAACCCTCGTTTACCTCTGGAGACGTTGTGAACGGGTTCGACTGCTCCAGCGGCAGCTGGAAGTTATCGGACTTCCATATCGTCAGGTTGACAGACGCTCCTCCGATACCGTCACCGAAGAAGTCCTCCAGCCGGTAGCTTATCGAGCCCTCATCTCCTCTATCATAGTTCTCAAAGAGCGTCTCCAGTTCCGTGGACAGCTTCGCAGCGATTTTGAAAGAATCTGTAGAAAACCCGTCGTTCCCGAGAGTATCGTTTGCCGTCACGTTTACTGTGTAATTCCCTCGGAAGGTGGTGTTGGCGAGAGGGTCGGAAGTACCGTTAGGGTAATAGAGCCCCCATTTCGAACTTTCAGAGGAGACGTTCGTGAGGTTCTCCACCCGTCTCATATTGGACATCACAGATACGTTACCGGGCTGCGTTACGTTGGCGCGCACCTGGTCGAGAGGGAAACCGGAAGTGGCGGTAACATTCGCGAGAATCTCCAAAGTGTCGTTCTGCCTTGCCAGGTAGGGGTCCATCGTGATATTGATCTTTGGAGCAACCGCCGGCAATACAGTAACATCCAGCTCCCTCCACCGCACAGCAGACTCTTTGAGGGTCGATATGTTGTAATTGGCGTTGTGCACCTCTTCCTCTACCCCTGTAACATTGTAGGTCATATTGAACCTTTCAGAGGAACCGAACGGCACAGAGAAGTTCCGGGGTTCGGGAGCTGTATTGTTCGCCTCTTCAGGAGATATCGTTATGTTAAGACCGGTGTTACCGGTATTGTTTACCGTCGGTCGACAGGCGACCCCTACCGCAGGGTCGCTGCTGGTCTCACAGCTCAGGGGATCGAGAGACCAGCTCCGTGTCTCAGGAACTGTTACATCCAATGTTAGAAGGTCATGGCTTCCGCTCGATGATGCGTTCAGAGTTCCAGTATATTCTCCTGCAGGGAATCTGGAGGGCACTGAAACGTTCACGGTAACGCTCCGGTTCTCTCCCGGCTCTATCGCGGATATGTTCGATGGTGAGAATTCTGTGGTAAAGTTGTCGCATACCGCTCCCGAACCTTCGATACAGGAGAAATCGGTGTTCGAAACATTGACATTTCCAAGAGACTCCAGAGTAAAGTTCCCGAGGTTATCCTCAGAGTTCACCGGCACACTACCGTTTACAACGTCCTCTATCACTTTGAGGACAGGATTCTCCTCTACCACGGCAGTTAATGTGTCCGAGGAGTTCTCCAGGCCCCCGTCAGGGTTGATCCACTCACTGCTCGCCGTCAACGAGTAGTTCCCGGGCTCAGTGGCGTTCGGTACCTCCGGGAAGAACGTACGGGTACAGGACTCTGAGATGTTCAGGTCTCCACACTGCCTGGCAGATACATTAGCCCCCCATCCCGGCGGAAGGGAGACACTTGCGTTCGTTGAGAAGGCGAACGCCTGGTCTGGGTATGATGGGTCTATGTTGGTGGAATTGGATTTGAAATCCAGAGTTTCCCCATGAGCCAGTGTGACGTTTTCCGCGGTTATATTCCCTGGAGGTATAGTACTGGTAGAAACATCTGTCTCACCTATAACATCCACAGATACGTTTAGATTATCGAACCTCCTGTCGGACGAGACGTTCAGTGTCCCGTTGTACAGCCCGGGATCGTATCTCTTGGGAACGTGCACTGAAACGCTCACAGACCGGTTTTCCCCAGGTCGAATGGTGGAGATGTTCTCGGGTGAGAACCTGGTCGAAAAGTTCTCACACACCTGTCCGGATTCCGGAGAACAGGTGAAGTTCACGTTCGACAGGTTTGTGTTACCCAGCGAACGGACGGTGAACTCTCCCACCGTCTCCGACCTACCACCACCGAAATCCGCCGATATAGAATCCTTCGAGACGTTTATCACAGGGTTTTCCAGCACCTCTACAGGGAACGAATCGTTGGTCTCGTTCGAAGAATCATCGGGGTTCACCCATTCTGCAGAAGTGTTCACCTTGAAGTTCCCGGGAGACGTGCTCTCAGGTATCTTGGCGGAAAGGTTCCTGCTGCAGAACTCTCCAGGTCTTAAATCCCCGCACTGTATCGTCGAGGTGTTCAGCGTCCAGTTCTCCGGATGGGTGAAACTGGCGTTAGTGCTGTAGGCGGTACCGTTCTCCGGGTTGGAAAAGTTAGCCAGGAAGGTGAAGTTCTGGGAATCCCGAAGTGAGATGTTCCCTGCCTCGAACGATGAGGGGAAGAAAGAGGTGTCCAGGACTACCTTCGCCACCTCTGATGTTATAACACTCGTATCATTACCCAGATTGCCGGAACGTGTTCCGTTACATGCCAGAGTGTGGTCTCCAGATGGTGAAGGAGCTGTGAAGTTGATACTGTATATACCGTTCCCGAACTCCGAGACGTTCTCGATCTCTGATCCGTCGATGCTGCACCGGGCCTCGGCTCCTTCTATCCTTTTGTCCTGCCGGAAGGTCTCCAGTGTAAGATTGGCCTTCACCACTTTACCTATTACCTCCACCGGGTCCGCCACCGTCAGGTTCGCGAAGTACTCGTCGGTCACAGTGAAACGCGAAGTGTGGTGATCGAGATCGATGGACTCGTTGGTCTCCGCGGAAACGTTGAGGGTCCATTCCCCGACGTTCGAATCGGTTCCCAACTGATATTGTCCGTCCCAGAGCGCCCATGAACCTGTACCGTCGTTCGACAGTATGCGCGTTACGTCATCTGTATCCGTCGAGGTGTTCATATCCAGGACCGCTGAGACGTTGGAGGTGACGTTGAAAGGGTCGCTCGTGATGTTCCCTAGGAGCCGAACATTCTCCCCGCGGTTGTAGACTGTCTCGTTCGTTGACGCCTCTACAGTCGCGGAATAAGTATCAGTATCCTTCTGCACCACTGACGGCTGGTTCTGGAACATCCTGGTCAGTTCTACCGCAAACTGGTTTATACCGTCCCCTAAAACGGTTCCTCCTGGAGAGAAAAACGTGGTCTGGGAGAACGAATCTCCAGGCTGGAGGGTGACCGGAGACATGTTCATACCCGCCCTGAAACGGTTATCCGGGAGATCGTGGGTTGTGGCCAGGAAGTCTCCTCCTTGCTCATTTAGGTTCATGAGACCCACGAAGATGTTCGGTCCATCGTCCCGCGGGTGCACCCATGAGAAAGGATCTGTAGAGTTCGTTACATCACTGATAGGTCTGTTCCCTGACAGGGTCCGGTTGACATCGACCGCCAGTCCTCCGCCGGGAGTGGATTCTATCGTTAGATCCGAATCGTCGACGTTCTCCACAGTCTGCTCTATCTTTGCGTACCCGACCTCGTCACTCCCGGTAGTGCCTGAGAGGTTGTAGAACCTGTACTTCTTTGTAACTTTCAGCCGTTGACTCTGATCCGGGATCCCGTAAAAGTCCTGGAAACCGCGCTGTGTGACCGTCAACCTTAGAGGTCCTGTAGTGAACGAAACGTTGTGCGACAGGTTGAATGTGAAGTCGTGGGTCCCGTTGGTGTACTCGATGTACTCTGCAGTTCTCGCTCCCTTATCTACAGACATTATAGGGTCTCCGTAAAGTCCAGAGTACGACTGAGCACGTACTAGGCCAGACGTGTTATCTCCGCGTTCCGTGTCCACCGTATAGTTGAACTTGGAGGTGTTGACAGTGAACTGTTCCCCTCCCTCACTATACTCGATCGAAGTAGGGAAGGAAACCCCGGGTTTCTCCCCGTGGTCCTTGCTGTCGAAATAGACGAAGAAATAACGGGTGGTTCCTCCCGTTGTAGTGCCGTTGAGCATGAAGGTGAGGGTTCCGTGGGCGTTGGTAGAGACGTTGTATCCACTTCCCTCGTCGAACTGGTAGGGGACCTCGTGCATCTTATCTCCCTGAGGACCGTACTCGAACACGCGGACCGAAGACCTGTCGAAGTCCCCAGTGTTGTTCTCCCCCTCCAGAAGGGCTGTAAAGTTCATCTGACGTTCTATCGGCCAGTTCTCTGTATCCGTATCAGCGGTTATCTCGAACCCGACACGGTGCCTCCAAGTAGTGTTGTGCCACTCGAACTCGGTAGTTTCCGCCGCGCCCACGAAGATAGCGGTTATCACAGATAGAGACATCAAAAGCAGCAACGCGAGGAGTATCTTGAAGGTTCGGGCAGAGAGATCCAGTGACGGAAGCTCTCCTTCCAGATTGTGAAGATAGGTGTAGTTTCTCACGATTACCCTCCGGAATGGCGCAGCTGTTTGATATATCTCTCGCCTTGTATAAAAGGGTTCTGGACCTTTCTAAGCCGTTAATCGGCGGAAATTCTGATAGAACCCCTTCAACATCATCTCCACAACCTATTTAATTGGGAAGAAGTCTATATTCAGGATAGGAGTTACCATGGACTTCGACAGCTTCCGGACCATATTCTCTGCCGAAGAAAGTAGTGGAGAGCAGGAAAATTCTGCTGAAAATCGCGACCTGGCAACCGGCAGTGTTGACGCCCAGCTATCCAAGCTGGAGAACAGGCAGATAGAACTGGAGAAGAGACTGGAAGAGATCGCTGTCGACACGACTTTCGACAGGGAATGGGTCAACAACCAGATCGAGCACGTGGAGGACAAGCTGAAGAACACCGCCATCGAGGAGAAGGTGGACAGGACCCGTCTCAGGGAGCAACTCGACGAGATCCAGGAGACAACAGCCCGTGAGGCGATGGTAGAGGAAGAGTTCGAGAGGATGAAAGATAATCTCGATGATCTTGCGACTTCTCTGAGGAACGACATAGAAGATATGAGAGAGATGTTAGGCAGACTCCAGGATGACAAGGTCGATGGAGAAGATTTCGAGAACCTTGAAGCACAGGTCTCGGAGGTGGAGAGGAGCCAGGAGGAGCTCTATGAAAAGATAGAACAGCAGTCCAAAAAGGAAGAACTGGAAGAGGTAAAAGACACCGTTTCTGGGCTGGAAGACACCCAAAAGAGCCTCTCAGCCGATGTTGAAGGCCTGGATAGGTCTCTGGACAGGATTGAAAACCTTGAAGAAGAAGTCCAGGAACTCCGGGAAAAGGCATTAACCCCCGGACAACTGGAGGAAGAACTCCATAAGATCAAAGATGCAGTCATGGACGATATATCCTCTCGCCTGGAGCATTACGTTACTTCTGAAGAGCTTACAGGTACTGTCGAGGATGAGCTGGAGGAATTCCGTCTCAGACTGGATGAGCAGACAGAGGCACTGAACTCCATGAACCAGGTCAGGAACCGGGTCAAGGGGCTGGAAGATAAGGTCGAGGAAGTCGGATCAAAACAGGAAGCTCTCGAGGAAGAGACATTCAAGGTCGGACGGGAAGTCGAGGATATAGACGAGGTCGAGGAAGACCTCCGGGAACTCGCGGGACAGGTAGAGGAAGTTCAGTCATCGATGGAAGGATACGCGCGCCAGGAGGAGATAGAGAAGTTGAGAGATAGTATAAAGGAACTATCCGATCTTACACTGAAGATTGCCGATCAGGTATAGCACAATCGTAAGACTATTTAATATCCAGCCCCTCTTAACCCTTGAATGGCAGAAGAAACTATAGCCATCCTTTCAGGTAAGGGTGGGGTCGGCAAGACTTCTATAAGTGCCAACCTTGGGAGTATACTCTCCCATGTGTTCGACAAAGAGGTTGTGATAATAGATACCGATGTCACGACCTCCCATCTGGGAGTTCATATGGGTTTCCACTACAACCCGGCCACGATAACCTCTGTTCTCCAGGGAGAGCACGACCCGGAAGAGAGCGTCTATGAACACGAGACAGGGGTAAAAGTCGTGCCTGGAGCGCTGAACTACGACGAGGTGAAAGAGGTGGACGTCTACAATATAGGCGAGATAATAGATACTGTCGCAGAAGGAGCCGATTACGCTATCCTCGACTGTAGCCCCGGTCTGGACCGGGAGGCGAGCGCAGCTCTCCGGGCTTCGGACCAGGCGCTCTACATCGCCCGCCCTTCCTTCACCTCGGTTATAGACGTTGTAAGGACAGATTCCCTGCTTGAGGATCTCGAAACCCCTGCCATGGGGGTGGTCCTCAACATGGTCCGGGGCAAGAAACACGAGATCGGTCACGATGAGGTGGAGAGCTTCACCGGGATAGATGTCATCGGTAGCATCCCCTACGACGATGCGATGGAGGAGAGCGCTGCCCAGGGAACACCTCTGGCCATTTACGAACCTGATTCTCCTGCAAGCAGGGCTATAGAGGACCTTGCCGTGGAGATAATAGGGGGAGAATCCGAGAAGAAGAGGAGTGGACTTGTCCGTAAGATCCGGGAGTTATTCCCCCGTCTTTGATTCCAGCCAGTCTACGAGCGTCGTCCTGCCCTTTCCTTCCCTTTCAGCCTCCAGGAGCTCCTGCACATCCACGTTCTGCTCCTTGACCGCCTCCTTCACCTCCTCTACCGACTGGTCAAGGATATCATAGTTATCCTCATCATCTACTTCCTCATTTTCCTCTTCTGAACCATTAGTATCCTCCTCTTCTCCTTCATCTTCTCTGAGTTGCTCCTCTTCAATCTCCGCACCCGCGGCCTCTTCCAACTTCTGCCACTCCTCAACCAGCTGCTCTTTGATATCCTCCAGCTTCTCCTCGTTAGCCTCCTTTATCTTCTCGTACTCGCTGGTAGATATCTGACCCTCCTCGTACTGCTCCTCAAGGTCCTCCAGGAAGCTTTCGATATCTTCTCTCTCCTTCCTCAACTCGTTTATCGGCTCGGGAAGACTCATATCTGCCAGGGGCGCGATCTCCTCGTACTCGCTCATCTGGCTCTCTATCTCGTGGATGCGCTCCCTCACCTTGTTCAGTTCTGACTCTTCGACCGCGTCATCGACCTCTATGGAGAGATCATCCAGCTTCCTGAACATGTCCGAGGTCTTCTCCTGTATACTGTCCACCTGGGCCTTGTAGGTGCTGTACTCGTCCAGTTTCTTGTTTATCTTCACGTTTATCTTCTCGGACTTGTTCGCCAATCTCTCGATATACTCTTGAGCCTCGCGTATCTGGCTCAGCTTCTCCTCGAACTCGTTGTTCAGGTCTATAAGGTTCTCCATGCTTCCAAGATCGTTCAGTGTCTCCTGAACATCTTTGGATGTCTGTTCCACCCTCTGTAGTTTCTCCTCCACCTTCTGTATGTCGGCCGAGTTCTCCTCTATAGAGGCCTGGAGACTGTCTATCTTCTTCTCGAACTCCTGGGGCTCTATCTCCTCCACCTGGTCCTTCAGCAGGTCCACATCGGATTCGATATCGTTCACCGTCGCCTCCTGACCATGGACCATCTCCCTTATCTCCCCTATGCTCTGGGACATGTTCTGCATCCTGTCCTCCACGGCATTCTCCTCCTCCTTGAGCATATCGACCGTCGATTTGAGCCGCTCGAGATCTATCTCCACAGAACCTACATCTCCCGCACCGGATGAACCGCCGTCCGGCTCTGGATCGCTCTCCTCAGGAGAGGAATCCTCCTCTCCACCGTCATCCCCGCCACCCACCTGACTGGCCAGCTTCTTGATGTTCTCCTCGTTTATCTCCTCTACCTCTTCCGAACCATCTTCATCCGGCATCGCTAGGACAACAGCTCCTTGTTGGTCTTCTTCGCTTCATGGTAAGAGTTTTCAGATATACTGGCGGTCCGGTAAGCCTCCTCCAGGTGAGAAAGCAGGCTCTCTACCCTCTCCTCATCGTTTATTATCTCCTGACGTCTCTTCTTCTCCGATAGCCACTCCAGCAGTTCCTCGCGTTCCCGGTTCTGTTTCTCAACCTCCATCATCATCTCTATAAGCTCAGGTTCCTCAATCTCAGCTTCCTGGATTTTCTCCATCTCGTTCTCCAGTATCTTCTGGACGCGTTCTTCCATACGGATAGGTTCGCAGCCCTTGCTTAAGTTGTTTGTGCCCGGAGAGGCTGAATCCATCCCAAGAATCAGGTCATGTTATCGATCCGGGTCTCCAAGGACTCGACGTACGTCTCGGCCGACGTGTAGTTCGCCGTTTTCAGTTTGTCTTCCGCCAGATCGAGCTCGGTCTCGACATCGTAGGTATCAACACCCTCTTCCTTGAGATCCTCTATCTCCTCTCTCAGATCGTCTATCCTCTCCTTGATCTCCAGGTACCTGTCCAGCTCCTCGTCGTCAAGCGCGAACGGGCTGTGCAGGGGCGGTCTGAAGTCGATGAACCATGGACGGCCCTGGTTGTACTCCGGATTGTGGAACAGACCTGTACCGATCTCCAGTCCTGGAACTCTCTCCGCATACTTCTTACCGTGCTTGGAGCGTACACGTCTCACGTCTCCGCTGTACTTGGTCCTGAGCTGGATCTCGTTCGCGATGTTCGCCCTCAGCTCGCCCCGGAAGTCGGTCAGCACCTGCGAGATGAGGAACACTCCTATACCCCACTTCCTGAACTCCCGGGCCGCCTGCTCCAGCTTCACGTAACCTCCCTTCCCGCCGTACTTCGGAAGAAGCCTGTGGACCTCGTCGTAAATGACCAGGCTCTGCAGTTCTGTGGTCTCGTCCAGCGGCCCCTCGAATATCTTGTCGATGGTGGAACGCACGAAGTCATCCAGTTCTCCACCTTCAAGGTCACCGATCTCGAAGACCGTTATCTCTCCATCCCTCTGCAGTGCTTCCCAGACATCGATCTCCTGGTCAGGGTCGTCCACCTGTACGATAGTGGTCTTGAATCCTGTCGGGGCATCCTCCGGATCCAGATCGTAGTCAGGGAACATCGACGTAAGTTCATCGAGCTCGTTCGGCTTCAGCATCCCTGTCCACTGATCCGTCGGGTCGAACACTACTATCGATACATCTCCCCGCTTCAGAAGCTGCTCTGACACTACCTGGGCAGATACCGACTTGCCGGAACCGGTACCTCCTGCCGCGATGCTGTGGACCTTGAGCTGTTCTATGTCCATGTAGGCAGGTACGTCTCTCTCGGCGATGTTTCCAACCCTTATAGTGTCCTCTCCCTCCTGGGGCAGCTTGCTCATGTCGAGCGGCGCCACGTACCGCTCCTGTGCCTTCTTCTTGGACCGGTAGTAGTTCACCCAGCGGACACCGAGTATCAGTAGCGGCAGCAGGACGAACAGTACTATGTAGGTTATCGGGTTGAAGGCCGCCATCCTTAGCATCACCAGGGGCAGGGGTAGAGAGCTTACCTCGAAGCTCTCCGCCGCAGACGCCTCCTTCTGGAAGTTAGCGTAAGAGGCGTTCGCTGAAACGACGTATCGGCCTTCAGGCACGTCTTCAGGGATCGACATCCTCTCCCGTTTTGTCTCTGTATCGTTGACCGCCACCGTCCTGGATATCTGGGTCACCACGTTATCCGGCTCGTTGAGCGGATGGACTTGGAAGTCCATGGTTATATCTCTTACAGAGACGGTCTGGCCCCTGTTCTTCAGGGTGTACTCGAAGGTGAAGTTTCCTCCAGGTTCTGTAGCTATGGACAGTGGATTGACAAGGACGTCCAGAAGTGCCTCCTCCTCAGGAACTACCTCCACGCTGACAGGAAGTCTGTGCGTTACGTCCTCCGAGTCCACGAGTACGCTGCCGGTGTAGGTCCCGACACCGGTGTCCTCTGTCGCGGTACCACGGATCAGTATCGTCCTTGTCTCTAGGGGCGGAATCGTGATACTGTTCTGCTGGAGGGTCAGGACGTTGAACACCGACCCCTGCAGGGAGATGCTTGCGCTCTTCTCGGCATCCTCATTATTGCTTATAGACGCCGAGAATGTCTTTGTCTGTCCCGGATTGAGCTGTAGATTTACGAGCGAGGACCTTACCTGGAGTGGGACCTGACCTGAAACATCTGGACCAGGTTCTGTCGGCTCGGTGGGCTCGGTAGGTTCTACAGGAGGTATCTCGATCTCGTCCCCTGCTCCGCCTCCACCGCCTCCCGTACCTTCACCTTCACCTGTACCGCCGCCTCCACCATCGCCCCCACCACCTCCACCAGCTCCTCCTTCTCCACCTCCTATATCTCCTCCACCACCTACAACGTCTTCACAGTCGTTAGGTGATACGTCGTTGCTCTCCCCGAATTCGGAGTCGCAGGCTCCGTCTCCCACGAAGTAGGGTCCGATAGCATATGCCACACCATCTGATATATCCTCATCATAGCTGTATATCCAGCCCTTATTGTCGGTCAGGGAAGCATCACTGACCTCTGTCCACGAGGAGTTGCACTGGGTGGTGCCCTCGCTCGCCGGCACCCATGAGTCACACCTGAACATTCGGGAGTTGTCGGTGTCGAAATCTGAATCTTCCGGTATCCGGACGAACACATGTGTATCGTTCCCAGAGAGGTTGGACTGCATGTAGACAGCGTTACTCGTCCCCGGTCCGCCAGCCTTCCCGACAGCTATATCTCCGACTCCCACCGGATCTATGATCTCTTCCGATACGGAGATATCTGTCTGCCGGAAGTAGCTGTTGAAGAACTGGTACTCGAAGTCATAGGTCCTCTGTCTCACTGTCGAGTTGTATTCCCCTGTGGAGGCGTTGGAACTGAAGTTCTGCAGGACCGTGCCTGTAGGAGGGTCCTTGAACAGGAACTGGCTATCTATAGGCTCAGGAGGATCGTTTTCCACATCCTCAAGGTCCCTCGCAACTCCGCTTATCCCTATCTTCCGGAATATACTGAAGTCTCCGTCTCCTGTCTGGCAGTTACTGGAGATATCGCAGGCTGTCAGGTTGATCTCATATGTACCTATATCGTCCGTGTCTGTGAAGTTGTGCTGGAAACTGTACCTATCCCTGTAGATATCCATAAGGGCCGGACTGAAGCTGGAAGTCCCGTTCGGTGTCAATATACTTCCCTCTACCGAGGAGGTATTCAACACGCCTGTCTCTGTCACGTTGAACTCTGCGGTCACCTTTGAACCCTCAGAGACCTCTATAGGTAGCGATACATCGACAACAGGAGAGGAATTATCCGCCATAACCACTGAATCAGAGGTCACATCTGTCCTGACATGGTGCCTGGACCGGTCGTCCACTCCAGTGTGATCTGCTGTAACATTCAGGTCGTACGCGTAAGCCTCGGTCCCGTTGGCCTCCAGAGTAAGGTTCCATAGGTTCTCTGAATCGTTGAAAGCCTTCTCCACTACTTCCAGATTACGGGTCTCGGTCTCGTTCTGAAGGGCTGCATCGAAAGCGACGTTATCTCCGATATGCCTTAAATCGTCTCCTCTACCGAAGCTCACGTTCACTCTTGCCGAGAAGTTATCGCCTGTCTGGAGACCCGTCCTCCTATCACTAGCCCGGGGTTCGGTGATATCGGTGAAGAACGGTACCGCAAGGAGTTCCAGATCAGTTGTCTCTGTCCTGGTAGCGTTGGGATGGTCTGTGCTCAAAGTTCCAGTGAACGTTGTATAGTCATCCACCATTGGCACGCTCACAGTGACGTTCGTCCGGTTTACTCCGTTGAACGGTAGATAGAAGGATGGATGCGGTATATCGATATACTGGGATATATTACCGGTCTGGGAGGCATCCACCCTTATACCATCGTTCCCGGTGTTCTCCATTTCTACGGTCTCCATAACTTTCTCCTCACCTGACAGCACAGCTTCCGAAACCGATCCCGGGCTCTGCACCCAGGATATGTTTATGGGTACGTTCACCGTCAGGGTATCTCTCCCAACTTCCTCTCCCTCCGATCTGAACGAGAGGTTGCCAGTGTAGATATCCTTCTTGATACCCTGAGGAACTTCTATCTCGAGATCTATTTCCCGGGTATCAGCAAGGGAAAGGTTGAACCCTTCAGGTTCCTCTGTCACAGTGAAGTTCTCGCATGGAACCCCTGAATCACATGTTACAGACACGTTCGAAACATTGACGTTCCCTGTCGATTCGATATCGAACGATACAGTGTCATTGGCGCCTTCTTCTATCTTTGCGGTCGGGGAGGAAACCGCATCCAGCCTCCTGTTCGGTTCCACCTCTACAGTGACCTCGGAGAGATTGTTCCCACGGGAGTCCAGCAGGTCGAGCCATTCAGTCGTCAGATTGAACGAATGGTTACCCGGGGATGTACCGGATTCTACTGAAAGCTCGATGGAGGCTTCCTCAGAGGCGTGCCCCAGCATATCCCCTATACTGATATCGGTCACGTTGGTGTCGAGTACCGGGGATTCCTCCTCGACGGTCAGGTTAGTTGAATTGGTCCGGGAGGGCCCGGTGTTGTTGACCAGCGGCCTGATGGATATATTCTGGTCGGAGATAATCGTTACGTTGTCTGCACTGACCGTTCCCAGAACTGGTTCTATCTCGGTCGTTCCTTCGGCACTCAGGTTTATCGGGTCGGTACACCTATCTGATGTCAGTCCTGTAGTCGGGTTGGTACTGTTGGCGCATATCCTGAGGGCGTGTGTGCCGTTCACTGTGGCGCTGTAATCATCGGTGTAGGTTGAATTGACGGTGTTGTTCATCATCGATACTGAGGTGCTGTTACCCCAGCTCCTGTTGACCGGCCGGGTGACGTTTATCCATGCCCTGTCTACATCGAAGTTATCCGTTATCTCAGCAGATATGTTGACCTCTCCATGGAGCACCTCGAACCGCTGTGGATCCACCTCCACATCAGTGATGGATGGTCCGACATCCGTGATGTTCATCTTCAGCGAAGTAACCCTCTCCGGAGGTTCTCCGATAGTCACATTCCTCTTGATTATGTCCACAGAGTACAGCCCTTCTGTCACATCCTCCGGCACACTGTATTCGACCGTGACATTGCGGCTGGCTCCTGGAGCGAGGTCGTATGCGTCTGTACCTGGAGCACCGAACGGGTATGATTCTGTGAAGGCGGTACCGTTACCGTTCTCGAATATCTGCAGCGGTATCTTCACGTTACCGATGTTGCTGGTCGATATGTTCCCGATGAACCCTGATTCTCCGGGCTGGATCAGAAGTTTTCCGAACGTGGAGGGATCATGGTTCCAGGACCCGTTAACAGGCACTGTAGCGTTGAGGAGGATATCATCATCTCCTGCATTATCAGTTTCCACCCTCAGCTTTGTCCAGTAGTTCCCTGGATCCTGGTAGGATGGAACATCTATCTGCACGTCCGAGGAGAAGTTATCGCCTGGAGACAGTGTGCCCTGCTCGTCCGGGAACACTGTTAGAGAGCAGTTGGGACAGTCAGAGAACAGGTTGCCTCCCACGGTGTCTATCTCGAGCTCCTGCAGGTCCTCATTACCGTAAGATACTGTGGTCGTAGTACCAAGAACGGTTTCGAGCCCGTGCGGGGCGGTAGCGTTTATCGGGTCATCCCACGGCACCTCTTCCTCGTTGACCTCTCTGGCCTCTATCCTCGGCTGGGGATTGGAAGATACTGTTATCTCGGAATCGTTCCTCTGAGTATCGACCGTCCTGTCCGGGTTCCTCCACACGGCATGTACAGATTTTTCTATTATCTGAGGTAATGTTGCTTCCGGCACATTAACCGTGAAAGTCCAGTTACATGAATCTCCGGACTCTATCGAACCGCATTCCTTCCGTGTATCATTGTAATACACGGTATCTATCGGGCTCTCGGAATGGCTGAGGTTTAATACATAGGCAGTGGCGTTTCCGGTATTCGTAAATCTAGCTTGAGCGGTGAAGTTATAACCCGATTCCTGGGTTATACCTGTTGCAGTCTCCGCCTGCGGTTCCAGCCCCACGTCTATCGAGACCTGTCCGAATACTTCGAGGTAAGACGCGAACTGCCTGGCCGTGTTCTTCTCCGGTTTCTTGTCCTGGGCGTATACCTCTATAGAGTGGTTCCCACCGGTACTTGGAGTGTAATTGGCGGCGTAAACAGCTCTTTCACCGGAGCCGAAGTCCCTGACCGGCGTCATATTATCCATCTTCACTATGCGGTGGGTCCCGTTCTCCAGAGACACGTTGGCCCATACCTCTCTTATACCGTAGTTATCGGTCACGTTGGCCCGGATCTCTGTTTCATCTGTGTTCGCCTCGAGGTCCCGGTCGGGCTCTGCGGTGGCGTTCCTTATGACCGGAGCCTCGATATCCTTCACCTGGTACCTGAAACGGGTGACCGGTTCCTCTGCAGTGTAGAACTGGGTATCATTGTCCGGTATCTCCAGCTCGAACGTGATATTTCCTTTCTGCTGTGGTTCGAACAGAGTGCTGTTCAGTCCGGATGAGTTGGTCATGAACGAGTCTATCAACGTGTAACTATCCTCGTCTTCCCACCGGGAGGAGAGGTTGAACCTGTATCCTGAGATACCTCCTCCTGAGTCAAGGTCCTCCACCTTCCCTACCACGGGAAACTCGCCCGGATAGGGTAGAACTGACTCGTTTTCAGGATTCACTATCCGGGCTCCTGAAAGAC
>JALIDP010000004.1 GCA_022865215.1 Candidatus Nanohalarchaeota archaeon QJJ-7
TATGACGAAGAGGAAGACGTCTACAACGTTCTTTTGCAGAATAATGAACACCTACCTCCCCGCGATATACGGAAACTTGAGGAGACCGAGGAGAAGAAAGCGGCATATGATGCCATAGAAGAGTTGACGGAAAGCGAAACACTGGAAAATCTACTTTAAGAAGCCCAAGGAAACTCCCCTGCACCGTTCTCTTACTAGATCCAGGGAGTCGAAGAGACTATAGTTCACTGCAAGAACAGTGGTTCTCCCTCATCCAACAGGAACTCTCCATCCACGCTGACGGTCGGGTCCTCGCAGACAGAGTCCCAGTGTACCTCCGCCCCGACACGTCGCTCATCACCTTCAGGCACCATCGAAGAGTTGTCCCCGAAGGCGAAATGAACAGTCCCTAGCACCTTCTCATCCTGCAGGGTGTTCCCGATCAGTTCCGCTTCCGGGTTCGCACCTATCCCGAACTCGGCCAGGTTCCTCGCCCCCTCAACGTCCTCGAACGCCTCCGCCAGCTCAGACTCCTCGTTCCCGGGATGCTCGACCGATACTGCCATGTTATCCTCGATCTCTACCCGCGTCCCGTCAGGCGCGTGAGGGAAGTGGTCTATCACCAGAACGCCTGAAGCGTTCACAGGCGCTCCGAACACCTCCCCTGCCGGAAGGTTACCGAAGTCTCCAGGCTCTTGTAACATCCCCGTGTCCTGAAGGAAGTAGTCCTCAACTATTTCCAGCTCCAGGTCGGTTCCGGAAGGAGTCTCTATCCTCGCCTCCTCCGCACCTTCCAGGCGTTCGTATACCCTGAGGCAGAGCCCCGCGATCTCTTCATAGTCAGCAGAGAGCGAACCGGTCCAGATCTCCCGCGTTATACCCGGCATCGTCGCGCCTCTCACACCTTCTCCAGTAGCGTTCCTCCGGGCCTCTGTATGTGATATCGACTTCTGTGTCGGTGCGATGAAGGCATCAGATTCGAGGAGCGCATCTGAAACCCGTTCCGGCGGCTCCTCGCCGTGCCTCTCAGGTTCCTCGAACTCGAAGTAGCCGTAAGATCCAGCCCTGCTCTCCACCACCTCCAGCAACGCCTCGACCAGGTTCAGGTCGTTGCCGTCGTTCATGACCACTACTTCCTCTCCTTCCTCAACTGCGAGACACTGGTCGACCACTGTCTCGGCTCCCTGCCTCAGAGACATGGAACTATATTAAATCGAGAAAACAAAAATCTATCGCAGCCATGGAACATGGAAAGAGGATAGAATCTATCAAAGAAGAACTTGTGGAAAAGGACAGGGAGGTGTTCCTGGCGCTGGGAGGATATGACTGCTTCTATCTTTCAGGCTTCTATACCGAATCTCAGTACAACTACCCCGTCACCGTTATACCTCAAGAAGGAGAACCCTACCTCCTCTTATCCGATCTTGACCGGTCAGCCGCAGACGACTCTTCCATACCTGTGAGAGTCCCGGATAAGAACTTCGTAGAGGCATTGATAGGTTCTCTAGAGGGAGAGAAAGTCCTTCTGGGCGGGAGCGTGACTGTGGATCTTTACAGCCGTCTGGATGAAGAGCTGGATATAGAGGTCGACGACGAGATCCTCAGAGATATGCGGGAGGTCAAGAGCAGGGAAGAGACAGAAAGGATAGAAGATACCTGCAGATTGACTGAGAACGCTATAGAGTCTTTCAAGGACGATATAAGTGGAGAGACTGAGAGAGAAGCAGCCGCACAGCTAGAATACAACATGCGTGTCAACGGTTCGGACGGTACCGCTTTCCCTACTATAGTCGCCTCAGGAGCCTCAAGTGCGACACCTCACCACCCTACAGGAGACCGGAACTTGGACGGACCTGTGCTCGTGGACGTGGGAGCGAGGAAAGACGGTTACGTCAGCGACATCTCCAGGACATTCTACATAGGGGAACCAAGAGATAAGTACAGAAAGATCTATAATGCGGTCCTGGAGGCTCAGAGAGCTGCTGTGAAAGAGGTGCGTGACGGTGTCGAGTCAACCGAAGTGGACGGTGCAGCGCGTTCAGTGCTGGAGGAAAAAGATCTGGAGGAACATTTCGTCCACTCGACCGGTCACGGGGTCGGAATATCTGTTCACGAGGCCCCGAACGTGAGCGAGGAATCTGACGAGACCCTGGAAGAAGGCATGGTAATCACTGTCGAACCCGGGGTCTACCTCGACGGAGAGTTCGGTGTAAGGATAGAGGACACCTACATGGTGAAGAAAAACGGGGCTGAACGCCTCACATCACTTTCTTGCGAGCTAGAGGATAACATCATAGAGGTTTAAAAGCGTCTTCTGACAGTTCAGAACCGTCTAGAAACAGGCGGGGGTAGCCAAGTGAGCTTGCCAACCCCGCCTGAAACCTGTATGGCAAGCAAATGCGGGGGTAGCCAAGTGGCCAAAGGCGCAGGGCTTAGGACCCTGTCCCGCAGGGGTTCGCAGGTTCGAATCCTGTCCCCCGCACTCTTCTCCCTCTCAGGAGATGACGTGCTCGAATCACGATCCGCTCTGCGGCATCTTGAGCCCCGCAATTGCCGTAGCAATTGGGAATACGGAGGGGCTCCGCCCCTCTCCGCCTACGGCGGATTTGGACCAGTAGAAAATCTCTGATTTTCGCGTTCGAATCCTGTCCCCCGCAATTCCTCGGCGGAATTGGTACGCCGAATGGGTGGCACAAGGCCACCCTCTACAGAGAGGATTCGGAGTGTATATCACATATCTAGAAGACGGTTTAAACAGACGTTTAGTTTCTTAACACAAAGTTTTTTTAACTGAAAAATCCGCTATAGAAAAGACAGTGAACGGAGAAGATAGACAACCCGCCCCACCTTCTGATAGAGAAAGATACAAAGAAGAAACTCCCTCCGATCCCCCTTTCAAACTGGATCACGCATATGATAAGCCTTCCGATCCAGAGGAGGTAACTTTGTTCCCCTCAGGGGAGGAATATGGCGATCTGGACGATGAAAAAGAAAGTACCTACTGGATGAAGATGGATATAGAAAACGCCTTTTCGCTGTCTGAGATGCGTTAATCTAACGCATGTGCTCTTCCTCCCATTCTTCCACGTCAAACTGGATCTCAGGATCTTCCTGTCCAGACCTTGAGTGTTCTCTCCTCATGAACAACCCCAGAAGAGCTCCGGATGCAAGCCCGAAGAGGTGTGCCTCGAACGCGATCCCTCCGCCGCTCGCTGCAGCCCCTGTCAGGTTCGTCACCACCCATCCGAGTAGCGCGGCCCACATAGGTACAGGTACTCCCCAGAACAGTCCCACATCCCTCGGCCTTATCACGGCAAGAGCTGCTATTATCCCGGATATGGCGCCTGAAGCTCCGAGTACAGGTGTGGAGGGGTAGAACACAAAGGCGGAGAGGTTGGCGAACACTCCGGTAAACATATACAGGGAAAGGAACCTCCGGGTCCCGACGATGTTCTCAAGCATGAAACCGAAGACTGCCAGGAAGAACAGGTTGTTCAGAAGGTGCATGTAGTCTCCGGGGTTGTGAAGGAATATCGAGGTAAGGATAGTCCAAGGCTCAAGAAGGAAGTCCGAGGCCACGAAGGAGAGGTCGGATACTGGCGGGAAAAGGATCTGCAGGAGATAAACCCCGATAACTGCGGTAGAGAGGATCAGTGAAGAGTACCTGACCTCGGCCATACCTACCCGACCGTTCTCAACACGTTTAACACTTCTTCCTGTCCCCGGGTCAGGATGAAATCGGCGAGACGCGGACCGTCCTCTCTCGACAGGAGACAGAGGTAGGAGGCCTGGAAGAACTCTCCCACGCCCACTCCTGAATCGCGCGCCAGTTCGAACAGGTCGTCCTCCAGCTCCCCTCCTGAGCTGTAATCGTTCTCTTCCAGCATCCGAACCAGGTCACGGATAGCCGCCAGCTGCTCACTGCTTAATCCTTCCACCACTTCCTCCGGAACCTCTTCATTGAACTCGTAAAGGTGGTCTTCAGGAGCGTAGTCCCTCGCCCAGTTACGCGCCCTCTCCAGCCTCTCCAGTACTCTCTCCCGATCCCTTTCCGACATCTCTTCAGGGACGTGTCCGGTATCTCTCAATTTCTCCAGCCCCTCTTTACCCCACTCCCCCGGAGGTATGGTCTGGGCAACGAAGGCGGCGTGGTCAAACTCTACCCTGACTGGTTGCTCCTCTGGAGGGTCCAGTACCGCAAGCTCGTAGACCCGCTCCAGGTTCATCTCCCGTTTCTCGTCATCCATATCCTCGTTTCCGAAGTAGACCCTTTCTGCCCGGTCGAACCGCCTGTAGTGGGTCGGTAGCTCCCGGGGGGAGAAGTATATCTCACTCATCGGACGGTTCGACATGTAAACAAAAGCGAGTACCTCGGGAGCGGAGAACTCGAGGTATTCCTGGGCGGTTATCCCGACATCTCCTGACGAGGTCATCTCTCTGATGTCCTCACCGTCCTTCAGGTAGACCCAGTTGAACGAGAAGCCTGCAGGATAGTCCAGGTCGAACTCCTTCGCGAGCGCCACACACGAATCCCGTGAACCCCCGGGAGTGGCGTGATCCTTACCGTAGGGCTCGAAATCTACTTCTAGAACGTGCCAGAGAGCAGACCACTCCAGCCTCCACCCGAGCTTCCCTTCCTCCATATCGGACCAGCTCTCTGCTCCGCAGTTTTCGCACCTGTATCTCACCTCCCAGTCCTCAAGGTCAACCTCCAGAGCTTCTGTAGAATCTATCCGGTTACATTCCGTACATAACGGATCAAAAGGTATCCAGTCCTCCGGGTAAGGATTCCTCTCCCTGAACTCGTTTAACACATTTCTCACCCTCTCCCTGTTATCAAGAAATCGACGGACCAGTTCCTTCGTATCGCCCCAGGTGTAGAACTCTGTTGTGGTAAGCGTTTCGACATCGATACCGAAGTCCGAAAGGTAAGGATGGTTCTCCTCGTTGAAGTGCTCTACCCAGTTATCATGGCAGCCTTCAGGATCGGGAACATCTATCAGCCGCCATCCCTCATACTTCTCCGCCTCTTCAGGATCATCGAACTGTTCAAGCTGTTCCTGTTTGGACTTAAACCTGTCCTGAGTGTAATAGACTCCGAGGAAATCGACTTCCTTACCCCCCTCCTCCAGGATGTGGCGGACTCGCGAAGGTATCATCAGCTCACCTCTCAAGTTCCCTATATGCATCTTACCGGATACCGACATGCCCGAGTTGAAGACGTAGCTATCCTTCTCACCCTGCTCCTCGAGGATGTCTCTCGCAAGCTGGTCGGCCCAGAAAACAGGTTCTTCCATGCTTGGAACTCCTCTGCAAGGTTTAAATAGATAGGAGCGGGAAACCGCCTGCATGGACCTCCCTGTCAGTCTCAACGTGCTTTCCATCGTTCTTTTCATCGCCGCTCTCGCGGTGACTGTATGGCGCGACCGGGAAAACATCGAGAGGTACTCGATAGTTCTGGTCAGGCGAACAAAGCGAGGTATAGAACTCCTAGATAAGACTGCATCACTCTCACCGCGCTTCTGGAGGATATGGTCAACCCTCGGAGTAGTCGTGGGACTGCTGGGGATGGTAGGAACCTTCCTCCTGATATTCGAACAGACACTCAAACTGTTCTTCGTGGGGGGCGCGACACCTCCAGTCGGACCTGTTCTACCCACAGTTTCGACAGTCACCAATCCCCAAGAGTCAGGTTACCTAGGGCTCCCCTTCTGGCACTTCATGATATCCCTTTCCGTGGTCCTCGTGGTCCACGAGATGATGCACGGAGTTATCGCGAGAGTCGAAGGTTTCGATGTGGAGTACGTAGGGATGATCCTTATCGGGATACTCCCCGGTGCGTTCGTCCAGCCCGAGGGACAGAGAGACTTCTTCGAGCCTGCTGAAGACGAGGAAAAGGGCGGTCCCTGGGAGCAAGGGAGCGCTCTTTCCCGCCTAAGGGTCCTGTCCGCGGGACCGTTCGCCAACGTTACAGTGGCCGCACTCCTTTTGCTAGTGCTTTTCGGCGCATTCACCACGGCACACGGTTCACCTGAACTCAGGGGTTTCTACGATCACGAAGGTATGAGCGTGATGAACGTGAGCCAGGATTCGCCTGCGGAATCCGCAGGTCTAGAACCCGGTATGATGATAACCTCTATCGGTAATCAATCTACAGAGAGCCTCAAGGGATTCCAAGAAGCTGCTTCAGGACTCGAACCCGGTGAGACCTTGGAGGTTAAAACAGGGGGTAACGGAAGCTTCTCCGTCACTCTCGCAGAAAGGGAGAGACCGGAGGGCAATATCACATATGACCCGGCACCTATCGACTACCTCCTCGCTCCACTCGAGAACAACTTCCCGGGAACAGTCCAGGTCTACGAGAATTACAACGACATCCTCGTACCTGACGACCCAGAAGTGCAGATAGGGCGGTGGAACTGGATGGGAAAGAACTATGACGGATTAAAACAGCGGGCAGAAGAGAAGGTCTCCGGACTCGAAAAGGAGCGAGAAATCCCGGAAAAGGGTTACATGGGGGTCATCGTCGCCCCCTCCACGACAGCCAAGGAAAGTCTTGAACCGTTCGTCGGTCCTCTCTTCACGTTCTTCCAGATCCTGTTCTTCGTCGCCCTGCTGAACCTCATGATCGGGATCGCAAACCTGTTACCGGTAAAGGGTCTGGACGGTGGCTGGATGCTCGACACAGCTCTGCAAGAGAAGATCCCTCGATACGCCGACGGTATAGTTAGGAACGTCACCATCCTGACGATAGCGATGATAGCTATCAGCTTTGTTTTCCTCATCGGCGAACACCTTATCTGATCCTCTCTATACTATATACCTGGAGACCGAGTTCAAAAATATCCGGTTTTCCGCGGACAGACTTCTAGACTAAAGGCCTGGGAACTGGATCCATACGTTGATGAGGTACATCAATACAGCCCCTGCAGCTATCCCGATAGACAGGGAAGTTCTCTGCCCGTACTCAAGCCCATCAGGAATCATCTCCAGACCGACCAACGTGAGCATCGCGCCTGCGGCGAACCCGAAACCTATGCCGAGATACTGCTGAAGGAGGTCTGTCAAAAGCACCATCGCGACCGCTGCTATCGGCTGCGGAACGCTGGAAAGGATAGCATAGCCTACACAGTGCCACGTCGAGACTCCTTCCGCTTTCAGGGGTATGGATATCGCGAGCCCTTCCGGTATGTTGTGGATGGCGATCACGAGAGCGAGGATCAGACCGAGGCCCTCGATACCGGATATGAAGGCGAGACCTATAGCGAAACCTTCCGGGAACGAGTGGATAGTCATCACTCCAAGAATCATCACTATACGGGTCATGGAATCCGCATCATGAACGTCCTCGAAGCTGAGATCAAGACGTCCGACCAGGCTCTGTCCCCCGAGGAAAAACATGATGCCGATACCACCACCGACCGCCAGACTCTGATACCCGGCATGGTTCAGGCCGGGGATCACAAGATCTATGATAGACGCGGCTATCATCAGGCCTGAAGCAAGACCCCATGCGAACCCGTTGTAGGCCTTCGGGATCTCTTTCACGAAGAAGAAAGGAAAGGCTCCTAGTCCCGTCGCCAGATCGGTTATCAGAGCGGCTATGAAAACCTCAACGAGGAGGGACACCATGGACTGGTTCTGAATAGGCAGATACAAATAGGTTGGGTTCAGGCATCCCTTCATGGCATCTAACGCAATAGTCTTCACCGGAGGGTTCCTGGCTGGAGCAGTGTCCGGGGTAGCAGGGTTCCTCCTCTACATGAGGTACAGGACCCGGAAGCAACTGCAGCAGATGGAGGACCAGATGGGTAAGATGTTCGACCTGGAGGACGGAGAGACTGACGAGTTCCAGGAGCTGTAGGCTCTCATGGCAGTCATCCTCCACGTGGATCTCGATGCTTTCTTTGCCTCCTGCGAGAAGAGGCGGAACTCCGATCTCGAAGAGAGTCCTGTAGTCGTGTGTGTTTACTCGGGTAGAGGCAAGGATTCGGGAGCTGTGAGCGCGGCCGATTATCAAGCTAGAGACTACGGGATCCACGCAGGTATGCCTATCTCGGAGGCTAGGGAACTCGCGGAGGAGGCAGGGGAGGACATCGCTTTCCTCGGTGCGGACAAGGACTACTATTCCCAGGTCTCTGAAGAGGTTATGGATGCGGTTCAGGAAGAGGTCAAGGATATCGAGGCGGCGAGCATAGACGAGGCCTACGGGCTGGTCGAAGAGGGTTACGACGAGGCGAGGGGGACTGCGGAGAGGATAAAAGATAATGTGGAGGAGATGGAGCTTACGTCCTCAGTAGGGATAGGTCCGAACAAGCTGATCGCGAAGATGGCTTCGGACAGGAACAAACCAGACGGTTTGACGGTCGTGGAACCGGACGAGGTCGAGGAGTTCCTGGAGGGGATGGACGTGGAAGAGCTACATGGAATCGGGCCGAAGACCGGAGAGGAACTGGATGATATGGGGATAGAGACTGTCGAGGAGTTGAGAGAGGCAAGGAGGCAGGAGCTCGTGGAAAAGTTCGGGGAGAAGAAAGGACTGTCTCTCCATCAAAAGGCGAGAGGAGAAGGTTCAAAGAACCTTGAGAAACAGGAGCAGGAACAGCTCTCCAGACTTACCACGCTCGAGGAGAACACTAGAGACCTGGAAGATATAAATCCTGTATTGGAGCAGCTCTCAAAGGAGGTTATGGACAGGGTGGAGGAACGCGGATGGAGGTACTCGACCGTCACCGTACTCTTCGTCACCACAGATCTTGATACCCGCACACGGAGCACCACATTCAAAACTGCTTCCGGTTCCCGGCAGAGATTTCAGAATACGGCGGAAGAGCTGGCAGAACAGTTCCTGAAGGAAGACCCCAAGGTGGTGGTGAGACGGTTCGGGGTTCGTGCCTCGGGTTTCGACAAGAGCGGCCAGAAGAGCCTGGGAGAGTTCTAAACCCATCTGTTTAAATCCCTCCATCGACAACAAAAGAGCATGAGCTGGGAGGACAAGACAGTCAGCCTCGGTAACGTGGATAGCGAAGAGTTCGAATCAGGATTGGCCCACGTCATAGTCTCAGAGAAAGGTATCTCGGTAGGTTTCAAAGATGTGGAGGACTGGAAGCGGATTAAACGGGAGGTAGGTGGGGATAAAATCCTGAAACAGGTAGAATGGGGTGAGGTCGAAGATATAGAGAAGGTCATAGAACATCTCTATTACCCATATATAGATGTCGATACCGGTAGAGGGGAGAAACGTCTTTACTTCGTGGAGGACGAGGAAGAGATCATTGAGGAATGCTTCTCTATTATAAGGGAATTCTGGAACAGCTACCGCCAGAGAGGTGCTGGATCCCGGGACACGTACTCCTTCAGGGACGAAGATGTGGATAGCGTTGAAGACGGGAAAGAAGAGGCCAAGCTAGTTGAGGAGAAGGAAGAAGATACAGGGGAAGATGAAGAGGAAGAAGATACAGGGGGAGATGAAGAAGAAAAAGATGCAGAGGGGGAAGAAGACCAGGAATCGGTCAAGGACGTTGTGGAAGGGTTCATGGAGGGCTGACCTCCGGTTTTAAATAGAAAAGGACGTAATATACCACTGTGAATCATGATGGGTATTATAGAAGGTGTAACGGAGAGGGTTTTCGGTGAAGAGGATGACGGTCTGGATCTAGAGAATCTCACACTCGAAGACCTCAACCATGAGAAGGCCGATATAAGAGCTGATGTGAAACTGAAGAGGGATAGACACTCCGATCTGTCTGACAAGCGGGAGAACCTTTTCGAGGAGGTAGTACAGGCGGACGATGAACTCCTGAAGAAGGAAATGGCGGAGGAAATCGTTTCTATCGAGGACGAGATGGCTATACTTCACAACGAACACGCCCAGCTCATGGACGCTCTGAGGGTTATAGACGGCCTCATAGCTATAAAGAGGAAGGAGAAGATGGCGCAGAGAGAGGGTCTCATCTCCCAGATCCAGGACATGAACCGGGAAGACCTGGTCGACAAGTTGAGACGTGCAGATGTGAGAGAGATGATAAGAGACGAGAAATGGGACCAGCTCAACTCGCTTCTCTCAGGCCAACTGACGCCTGAAGATATCGACAATGAAAGGGTTACAGAGATAATCCAGCACGCAGATGACGTGAAGGATCTCGAGGAAGAGATGGGAACCCAGGAAGCAGTGGAGCACGCTCTCGAGGAGAGAGACGCCCGGAGAGTCGAAAAGGTAGATGAGTAAGGTGAGGTTCTTTGTATGAGAAAAAGCTCCGTGAGCTGTTCCAGGAGTCGAAGGAGAACGCAGAGCAGGCTCTAGAGGAGGAAGACAGTTCTACCGCAGCTTCTTACTACGAGAAGTGCGGCGATATCCTGATGGAACAGGCGAAGAACTCCTCGGGTAAGAGGAAGGAGAACAAGGAGGAGCTAGCACAGGAGTATTACGAGTTACGGGACAATCTTCTTGGAAAGAGCAGTTCGATGAAACGCGAGGTGGAGGTAGGAGATGAAGAAGAGTTCTCAGGTGATGCAGAGAGGTTCATACAGCAGACCAACATATCCTGGGAGGACGTTGCAGGCCTTGAAGAGACTAAGAAGGAGCTGAAAGAATCTTTCGCGCTCGCTGCTATAGAGGACAAGCCCGGGGCAGTCGAACAGCTCCACACTATACTTCTATATGGACCTCCCGGGACCGGAAAATCCCTTTTAGCGTCGGCGATCGCAGGTTCACACGACTATCCTTTCTTCAACGTGAAGCTGTCTCAGGCGCTGTCCAAGTATTACGGGGAGTCAGGCAAGATAATCTCTTCGCTGTTCGAAACCGCCCGGGAACGCTCTCCAAGTATAGTGTTCTTCGACGAGATGGACTCCGTAGCGTTCTCACGCGGCGGACAGATGGACGAGGCTTCCCGGCGCGTCCTCTCCACACTCCTAACTGAACTCTCCGGCTTCGATACAGAGAACGAGGAGGTCATGTTCATCGGTGCGACGAACGCTCCCTGGGATTTAGATCCTGCGGTACTCTCCCGCATGGAGCGGACGGTCTACGTACCCCTACCTGACAGGGAAACGGTCAAGAGGATACTGGAACTCAACACGAGGGAGGAAGGTGTAGATGTATCCGCTGACCTATCAGAAGTGGCAGAGAGGTGTGTTTCGAACAATTTCTCCGGGAGAGAGGTGAAGAACCTGGCGCAGGACGCAGTCAGGCGTATGGTGGAAGGAGAGAATCAAAGCCTGGAGAGCCTTTCAGAGAAGTCTGTGGACGAGATCAAGGATTACGACCTAAAGACACGTCCCCTGACACTCGATCACTTCGAGAACGCACTGGACAACATCAGTCCAAAGACCGACACTGAACTGCTGGAGAAGTACAGAGACTGGGACATAGAATACTAATTTTTCAGTAATAACGGGAGAAATTATATGGTTATGAACTAATACTTTCCTAAGCTTTATATACAAAATATTATAGCCAGATATTGTTTCTCATCGTCAAAATAGGTATTAAAAGAGAGCGCTAAACATGGAACATGCGACAGAGAACCACCAGGAAACCACGGGTGTCGGATAGGTGCGATGTATGCATGGAGGAGCGGCTGAGCGTTCTGGAAGGAGATAGATACGTCTGCGAGGTCTGCCTGGACGGGGAACCGGAAACCGGAGCAGTAGTAAAGCGGAAGATTTAAGACGTTCTATAGGCGCTGGCAGGTATGGGCCTATCCCTCTCCTACAGGCGCCTGTCTATCCTCCTGGCCGGCCTAGTCGTTCTCTCTTCCGCACCTCTAGGATATTGGATGATGACAGATGGAACAGTACTGCAGAAAATCTTCGGAATCTCCATCACTATATCAGCGCTTTTCCTGGCCATCCATTATCACTCGCTCGTGGAGACCCGGGTAGTGAACGGGTGATGCTTACTCGGACACGTTTCCCCGGTAGTCTTCCGCCTCAAGGACTCTCTCAACCGACTTTATGTAGGCGGCTTCTCTCCAGGTGGTGTCTCCTGGTTCGCTCTCCTTCACCTTCCGCACCTCGCGGAAAGCGTCTCTCATGTGCTCCTCGAGCTTCCGGTTAACCTCTTCCTCGTCCCAGTACTCGTTAGCGATGTTCTGGACCCACTCGAAGTAGGATACTGTGACACCGCCAGCGTTCGCGAGGATGTCCGGAATAGCCGGGACTCCTTTCTCCGCCAGGTAATCGTCTGCTTCAGGAGTTATAGGCCCGTTAGCCATCTCCAGGATTGCATCGGCCTCGACGTCCTCGACGTTCTCCCCGGTTATCTGGTCCTCTATCGCTGCCGGGATAAGGACGTCGACGTCCATGGTCAGCAACTCTTCGTTAGTTATTTCCTCAGCGTCCATCTCGAAAAGGTCACCGTTCTCCTCGTAGAGATCGAAGAGGCGGGAGATGTCGATCCCTTCAGGGTCGTGGATACCGCCCGCGACATCGCTCACCGCGACGATATCGAACCCTCTCTCGTGGAGGAACCGGGCCAGGTGGGAACCCACGTTCCCGAATCCCTGTATAGCGACCTTCAGTCCTTCCTTATCCAGATCCTGGTGCTTCACGAACTCTTCCAGGACGAAAGCCCCTCCGAGGGAAGTGGCGTACTCTCTCCCTTCGCTACCCCCGATCTTCGGCGGTTTCCCGGTTATGACGCCCGGAGATTTCTCCCCCTCGATCCGCTCGTACTCGTCCATCATCCACGCCATTATCTTCGAATTGGTGTTCACGTCAGGCGCGGGGATGTCCTTCTCAGGCCCGATATGCTCGTGGTAAGTCTCGATATACTTCCTCGACAGTCTCTCGAGTTCCGCCTCAGAGAGCTCAGAGGGATCAACCACGACACCTCCCTTCGCTCCCCCGTACGGTATATCTACGACAGCACACTTCAGCGCCATCAGAAAGGCTAGCTGTTCGACCTCTTCTTCGCCAACCATCGGATGGAACCGGATACCCCCCTTCATCGGTCCTCTCGCATCGTTGTACTGGATCCGGAAAGAAGGGAAAACCTCCACGCTCCCGTCGTCCATCTTCACCGGCAGGTTCGCGTTTATCCTCTTCTCAGGTCTTTTCAGGAGTCCGAGATTCCTCCCTGTCAGAGCCTCAGCGTTCGCAACTTTATCCAGTTCCACAGAACAGAACTCACACATCGTATCCTTCTCGCCGGGTAGTTGATCTTTGGTCATGACCCAGCAGTTCCTCTCTCACTTCTATAAATATTGTGGCAACTTCGAAAACAGTAAAGTATTTAAACCCTTCATCAGAGGAAATTGGAAATATGCAGGAAGAAGTAGAAATACGGCCCGAAGAGGAAGGAAAAGAACTCGAAGATGACGAAGAGATAGCAGGTATGGAAGGGATCGAAGAGGAGGAAGGTCTCGAGATGGAGGACCTGGAGGAGATGGAACCTGACGAGTCTCTAGAACCTGCAGGGGAACAGTCCCCTAACACGAGAGAGGCATTCGAGGAGGAAACAAACAAGGAAGAAGCCCTATTTGAAGGAAGATAAACAGGTTCGCTGCGGATGGCGGACTTCTAGATTATGAAAACTAAAATATGGGCTTTACTGGTATCTGTAATGATCGCAGGGTGTACCGCAACCACTATACCGGAGGAGATTTCAGGAGGTAAGGCGGCCTCAACCAGTGTCGGCGAAATAAAATTTGAAAGTACTCCTGCACTGGGAAAAACTGTGAACTTCTCCTTTTCTGTACGGACAAACAAGAACATAAGCGACCTGAGGGTGCGGTTACATACCCCTCAAAAAGTAGATGTAAAGGGCAGGTCGGTGTGGACTCAGGATGTGGTTTCAGGAAATAGACACAAATTTGGAGCCGCGCTCCTCTTCACAAATCCCGGACTTTACACTATTTCAGCGATGACAGAGCGAAATCTTACAAACGATACTGAGAGACCTCGATTGGTAAGAAATTCCAAACATTTGTGGGTGAACATCAGCCAGAACGGCTCCGATATCTACCGTAATAAGCACCCCAGCCGTCTCTCCTGATCATCCTCGTCTTGCATCCACTATCTTCTCCAGTTTATCCGCGATATACTGGCCTCCTAACTTGTTCCCCTCTGCACTCCAGTGACCGTCTCCCCGGTCTACCGGCACGCGCATCCTGTTCCCCGCCTTCACGACGTAATCATCTATATCGTTCCAGCAGGTGGCGTTGATACGGTCACACAGAGCATAGTAGTACCGCCCTACTCTAGGACCGTTTATTTTCAGGAGTATGAAACGCGCTTCGTTCTCCCGGGATGTGGATATAGCCCTTTCGATCATCCTCTCAGTCTTCTCGAATTCAGGGGTCGATCCCTCTTCGATAAAGTGGGTCTCCGCCAGCCTCCAAAGCATGGAATTCCTGTCCTTCCTCTTCTCCTGCAGGGTCACAAGCTGGTATTTGGATACGAGGAAGTCGATAGTCTTCCAGGACGTTCGGAGATTGATGAGAGGGGAAGGAGACCTGTACTGTATCTCACCGTCGATAAGATAGGGTTTTATCCAGCCTCTTGTAAGAGGCCATCGGGCCCTATTCATGCTATAAGCGTCGTTCCTGTAGTCGTTCTGGCAGAACTGCCAGAGGACGATATCGGGATCTATGATGTCTATCGACTGGTTCAGGAGAAGGTACTCCTGCGTCGTCCCGGATCCTGATGACCCTATAGCAAATACCTCCGTTTCCGGGATAGATTTCTCTATGTAATCGTACCACCATCCATCATCTGAACTGCCTCCAAGCTGGACATGGGAGTCCCCTATCACCAGTATCTTGGTCTCGTTGGTGTCTATATCGCCCCACCTCACTGCCAGACTCCTGTAGTACTCCTCCCGTTCAGAGAGTTTCTCGTGTAACTTCCTGTTCCTCATAGGGATCCTGACGGGAACAGCAGAATCTTCCGGCTTCTCCCTTGCAATCCGGAGGGCCTCCTGAGTTTCTTCAGCAGAGTTAATCTGGTAACCCCCGTGGAAAGGTGTCTCGGGAAGGAACATCCGTACCCCTGCCTCGAGCAGTAGTAAAGAGACGATGAAAGAAAGGATCAGAAGGATAACACCGCTCCTCCGTTTAAGAAAATCCCGCATGGGTGATGCGCCGGCCGGGATTTGAACCCGGGTCGCGGCCGTGGCAGGGCCGAGTCTTAGCCACTCCAAGACGGCAACGCCGTCTTGTGCAAGGCTTAAACACCTCGCAGGAGTTTTAGCCACTGGACCACCGGCGCGTGCGATTGATGAAAGGACTCTAAGCGTTTTAAACGCTTCCTCCATCACAGGAGTGAAATCATAGGATTGAAATAGTAGAAAGGAAGAAACTACGTCATGGTATTCGGACTGGGGTTTGAGCTTTCGCTTATCCTCGGAGCTCTGGCCCTGATACTACTGGTTTACGGTTCAGAAGAGGTAGTGGACCGTCTCACAGGGATAGCCGAGTATTACGGGATACCCGACATCCTCATCGCGATGACAGTCATATCGGTCGGGACCAGTCTTCCCGAACTAGCTGCCCACACCATCGGTTCCATCGGGATCCTCCGGGGGACTCTGAACTACCAGATAGGTTCAGCTACAGTCCTTGGAGCGAATATAGGCAGCGACGTGGTGCAGCAGACCCTAGTTGTGGGAGTTGTGGTATTCTTCTTCGCGTGGAAGAAGGGAGGTAAGTTCGAGTTCACCGACCGGTTCCTGAAGAAGGACTATTCTGCGATGATAGGCACTACCCTGATGACACTGGTACTTGCATGGGACGGGGTCCTATCGCGGCTGGACGGTCTCATACTGATGGGATCTTTCTTCGGTTACATATATTACCTGTACCACACCCGGCACGAGCGCCTGAATCACAGCGTGGAGGCGAGCGACAGCATCCAGAGGGACATGGTCATCTTCACGGTATCGTTCGTTACCATCCTCATAAGCGCTCACGTGGTGCTCGAAGTCACAGAGACAGTGGTGCAGACTACAGGCCTGGGAGGCTCGATAATCGGGGTTATGACTCTCGGTCTCGCGGCCGCATTACCCGAGATGTTCACCGCTATCCAGGGTATAAGACAGAAGGCGTCAGGTATATCTCTTGGAACTCTGATAGGTAGCAATATCACCAACCCGTTGCTGGGTATAGGGTTCGGATCATTGTTGTCAACGTACTGGGTCCCGCGACCCCTGGTCCTGTGGGACCTGCCGATGGAAACATTTACTGCAGGGATGCTGTTGCTATATCTCCTCTTCGTGTCGGACAGGAAGCTAGGGTGGAAAGGCGGCATCTACCTCATCGGTCTCTACGTGTTCTATGTTGTGATAAGGTTCGCCTTCTTCGCGGCGGACTGATTTCAGTCCTGGAACAGTTCCAGCACTCTTTCACCGCTTTCAGTGATCCTGTAGCGTCGGTAACGGGGAGAATCAGGATTCAGGCATCTCGTCAGACCTCTATCCTCCAGCTGACGGAGAGCGCGACTGGCACTGTCACGGCCGATATCCATCACTTCCGACAGTTCGGAAGCGGTCGCAGGCCTTTCAGAAGATCCGAGTATATCCAGTACGGCTCTCCGGTTCTCCGACCTCCGGACGTAAGAGACGCCATCCTGCACCTCCTCAGAAGCCTCTCTCACCTCGTACTGTACAGGTTTCTCCGCAAGAGCCAGTCCTCCAGGCCCGATTTCCAACTCCTGCTCCAGCTCCTCCTCGATCATCCTACCCTCTTCTGTAGCACTGTAACGCCTGTATCTCGGTTCTTCCGGGTTGACGCATTCTACAAGTTCACGGTCCTGGAGTTCTCTCACTGCTCTACTGGCGGTTTTCAACACAACGCCCATCCTGTCCGAAAGTTCTGTAGGCGTTAGAGGGCGACCCGCATCGACAAGGAATCGAAGCGCTTTCCTCCGGTTCGACGAAATCTCGACGTAAGAAACATCCTCCCAGAATTCCTGGCCCATAACACGACCGCATGTTGCTGGACCGCTATTGTAGGAGGTCGTAAAGGTACACGACAGGTTTAAATATGAGGAAGATGTTCTGACCTCTTGAGGAGATGGAAGATAACGTTACTCAGGACCTTTCAGACCCGCATAGAGAGCTACTAACCCACCTCCTGGAGATGTACATCGACGGAGAGGAGCTTGCAGATCTAAGGTGCGGCAAAGAAGTCTGCGAATACCTGACAGAACTCAGCTCCCTGGAGTTCCTCAAACTGGAAGAGGCGGAGGAAGAAGATGGCCTCTGGCGGGTAGAGCTTGAACTGGATCTATCGCGAGAAAGAGCAGAAGAACTGCTGGAATCTCTCTAAAGGAGTCTTTCAACCGCTCTCGTACTTCTCGTACCTGTAGAGCCCTCTCAGGATTATAGCCGTGACCCCTAGAGCGACAACAGCAGCTGCTATCGGTCTATCCGCCCTCTCTTCCTGAGGTCCTATGCCCTGCAAGAACCCGGGTTCAGAACCGTTCACACCGTAGATACCTGTAGAAGCAGTCCCTAGGGAGACTATCATCAACAGGAGCACCAGTACCGCGAATGCTTTCATACACAGGAAAGGGTTATACTGGTTTTAAAGTTTCATCTATGTGTTGGGTGCCATGGACAGCGAGACGAAGCAGACCATGTGCGTCCACTGCGGTAGGACGGCTACCCGGATGAACAGAGAGGGGCAGCCGGTCTGCAAGGAACACAAGGATAAAGACCCCAAGGAGATAGGGTGTCCTGACTGCGGCTTCAACATGAGTATAAAGGAAGGGAAGTACGGCTACTTCTGGGGATGCGAAGGTTATCCTAACTGCAAGAAGACCCTCTCGATAGAGCAGAGCCTCAGGATGGAGAGGTACAGGGACGATGACGTTGAAGTAGAGCTCGAAGACTGAAGGCTTTTTGAACCGGGAAAACTGTTAACGGGACATGGACTCGGTCGCCTTCCGCAAGCTTCTGCTCACGGTCATACTCCCTCTCACCGTTATCATAGGCCTTTACGGAATCTTTTTCACCTCAAATATAGGCGGGGTCGTTCTTATCGCTCTCACTTCAGGACTCCTGCTCGGGATCATAGCTATAGATAGGGAGGATCCTCACCAGATAAACCTTACAGAGGAGAAGAGCTACAGGATAACGCTGAAATCGGTTCTCACCACCTCCCTTATAACCGGCCTTTTCCTCGCTGGGCTTCTTTACGGAACGGCAGAGGTCATCGAGGCGTTGATACGTTTCTGGGGTTACGAGCCCCTCTCTTTCCAGCTTTTTGTCGACACGGTCGGTAGACTGGACACGTTCATGCAGCTACCGCCTTCTCAGTTCGCGGCAGCCTACCTCGGGTCCGCGCTCGTAGCAGGACTCTCCTTCTGGATACTCTACCCGTACCTCCCGACCGAGAGCGAAGAGGTTGCAGGCCCGGTAACCTTTTCTCTCGCCTGGATGTACCTCATATCTCTCGTCGCCATCTTCCTCCAGCCGCCTCAGATAACTCCGGTAGCGCTCGCGCTTGATGCGGCACTGTTCGCGTTCTGGGGCCACATTTTCGCTATTGCATACGAGGACGTGGAGAAGTACGTCCCGTAGCCTCCTCCTATTTAAGGCTTCTCAAGCAATCCCGATCCGAGGGCCTGTAGCTCAGCCTGGTAGAGCACCGGGCTTTTACCTCGTAAGAGGAATCCCTTCCACTTGGCGGTCGAACCAGGTTCCACCCTCGTCGCTCCGCTCCTCGAGTCCACACGGATTCGAGCGAGTGAAACGAGCGAGAATGGAACCGTAGTTCCTTAGGTGGTAGGGCACCCTCCTAACCGGTGAAAGCGCTGAGACCACTTGGTCGATGATTTAGAAGGAAGATACCCGGTAGTCGCGAGTTCAAATCTCGCCAGGCCCAATGCGGATTTTTTATCACGCAGAAAATCTCCGATTTTCGAGTGGGTTCAAATCCCATCAGGCCCAATCGGTTACGCTCGATTGATGCGCAAGGAAGGGGTGTCCCTAGGACACCCCAACAGAGATTGCCGCACGATCGACTGCAGGCGGTTCAAATCCCATCAGGCCCAATCCCGGTTCAGAAATCACTCTCCATCCAGCTTCGGTATCCGGGCGACGACTTTCGCCCCTCCAAGCTCCTCTGACTCACCAGTTTCGACCTCTATATCATAGGGATCAGATATCTCATCCACGGCCCTGAGCCCCAGTCCCATACCTTCCGACACCTAATTAATTCTTAGGAAGAAAGAGGACAGCATGCAACACCATCCTCTTTCTGATGCAGATCCTGAAGTCCATAACGCCCTGAAGAACGAGATGAATCGTCAAGAATCGGATTCGCTTGAGATGATAGCCTCCGAGAACTTTGTCAACCAGGCTGTTCTCGAGGCCCAGGGAAGCGTGCTTACCAACAAGTATGCAGAAGGCTATCCCGGGAATAGATACTACGCAGGTTGCGAGTACCACGACGATGTTGAGAACCTCGCGCGAGAGCGCGCTAAGGATATATTCGGTGCTGAACACGTGAACGTTCAACCTCACGCGGGTTCACAGGCGAACTTCGCCGCCTATTTTTCTGTCCTGGAGAAAGGTGACAGAGTGCTCGGCCCGGTGCTGGCGCACGGCGGCCACCTCACCCACGGCCATCCGGTCAACTTTTCAGGACACATATTCGACTTCGACACCTACGCGATTGACGAGGAGACCGAAAGGTTCGAGCGCGACGAAATCGTGGAGGCGGCGAGGGAGCACGACCCGGACCTCATCGTCTCCGGGTACTCGGCTTACCCGCGGGAGATCCCGTTCGACGCGTTCCGCGAGGCAGCAGAGGAAACGGACGCGGTACTGATGACGGACATCGCCCACGTTGCCGGTCTGGTCGCTGCGGGAATCCACGAGAACCCGTTCCCGGACTGGGACATCGTGACCACGACTACCCACAAGACCCTGCGAGGTGCCCGGGGAGGCATGATAATGAGTAGAGAAGGACTGGCAGAAGATATCGACAGGGCAGTCTTTCCTTTCTCACAGGGAGGTCCACTGATGCACCAGGTGGCCGGTAAAGCAGTCAGTCTCAGATTGGCACAGGAGAGGGACTACAGGGAATACCAGCAGCAGATAGTGGACAACGCCCAGGCTCTCGCTGAAGGACTACAGGAGAACGGTTTCAGGCTCGTGTCCGGCGGTACAGATGTCCACCTCGTCCTGGCAGACATGTCCAGCAAGGACATGACCGGAAAAGAAGCGGAGTCACTGCTGGAAGATGCAGGTATCGTCGTCAACAAGAACATGATACCGTACGATGAGAGGAGTGCAAAGGTGACCTCCGGAGTCCGGATTGGAACCCCTGCTCTGACCACTAGAGGCATGGAAGAGTCCGAACTGCGGTACGTGGCAGACCTCATCGGAAGAGCGGTCAACGGCGAAACCGACAGAGTGAGGGAAGAAGTGGAAGATTTACTCCATGAGTTCCCTCTTTACGAGGACGCGGAGAACAGTTACTAGGTGGTGAAATTGCAAGAATACCTGGACACGGTCAGGAGCATCCTGGAGGAAGGGAACTACAGGCCGAACCGGACAGGGGTAGACACAGTCTCCACGTTCATGCAGACCCACGAAATCGACCTGTCCGAGGGCTTCCCCTTGCTGACCACGAAGAAGATGGACGGGTTCCGGTGGAAATCCCTCATCCACGAGCTCCTGTGGTACTTCTCCGGCGAGGAACACGTCCGGAAGTTGAGGGAGAAGACCTCTATATGGGACGAATGGGCGGACGAGGAGGGACACCTGGAGACGGCTTACGGAAGGTTCTGGCGCCGCTACCCCCTCCCAGATGAATCCGCTCAACTGGAGGGCGAGGCCTGGGCGGACGAAGAGAACCCTTGGGTGGAGGAGGAAGACGGCAACCTCGTGTTTGACCAGATACAGTACGTCATCGACACGCTGAAGGGCGACAACCCCGAAAGGGGACCGAACTCCCGGCGGCTCGTAGTCAACGCGTGGCATCCCGGGAACGCCGGAGTCTCCCTTCTTCCGCCGTGCCACTACACCTTCGTTTTCAACGTGCAGAACGGACGGTTGAACGTACACCTCACCCAGAGGAGCGGTGACATCGCTCTCGGGGTACCGTTCAACATCGCGGCGTACGCTCTCATCGCGAACATCGTGGCGCAGAGGACAGGACTGAAACCCGGCAAGTTCGGACACAGTATAGTCGATGCGCATATATATTCAGGAAAGGGTGAACGCGGAGAGTGGTACCGGGGTAATCTCCAGGAGTTGAGCAGTAGAGTGGAGCAGGTGGATGACAGGAAAGAGTTCCTCAACGTCCGAGAATGGTTAGAGGAAGAAGCTCCGGGAGAAGAAGAGGAAGGGTACGACCACGTGCCAGGACTCCTGGAACAGCTCTCACGAGAACCGCTATCCCGGTCAAAGATCGATATAGAGGACAGGCCTCTCGATGATCTGGAGTTCGAAGACATCAACCTTGAGGGTTACGAGTCTCACGACGGTATCAGGTTTGAGGTGGCGGAATAGTGGATGTAATCATAATCGCCGCAGTCGCTCAGAACGGGGTTATCGGGAAGGAAGGTGACCTCCCGTGGCACTACCCTGAGGACTTCGAGTTCTTCAAGGAGGAGACCCTCGACTTCCCGGTGATAATGGGGAGAGTAACGTACGAGGGCATCGCAGAATCGCTTGGGGGTCCTTTACCCGGTCGGAAGAACATAGTCCTCAGCCACGATGAACTCGAACTTCCGGAGGGGGCGGTCAACGTCCACGATCTCGAGGAGGCCCTGGAAGAAGCAGGAGATACCGGGAAGGAGCAGGTGTACGTTGGAGGGGGTGGAAGCGTCTACCGGCAGTTCCTGGAAAAGAGATTGGCGGACGAGATGGTGATAACCGAGATCCCAGAGAGCCCGGAAGGCGACACCTACTTCCCGGACTGGGATGAAGAAGAGTGGGAAGAGATGGAGAGGGAGGAGCGAGGAGATCTGGAGATAGTCAGGTACGAGAGGAATTGAAAGAGTGTTCATCCTCCAGAACTTCTTTCACATCCCCGACGAAATATAGGGAGCCTGTGAATATTGCAGTGTCTTCAGGTGATAGAGATTCTTCCACTATTTCGACCGCATCGGTAGCCGAGTCTGTCACCGTACTCCCAACAGATCCGATACAGGACTCCAGTTCTTCAGCCCTCTCAGATCTCTCGATCTCAGCCTCGGAAAGAACTATATAATCAGCGAACTCTTCGATCACTGATAGCATCCTCTCGTAATCCTTATCCCGCATTATACTGACGGCCGCGACCGTTTCTCCACCGTCCACCTCTTCCAGCGTCCCCGGCAGCTTCTTCACCGCGGCAGGGTTGTGGGCACCATCCAGCAGTACGAGAGGTTCTTGCGAGACCAGCTCCATCCGCCCCTCCAGCCTCACCTGTTCCAATACCTCCTTCACCATAACACGAGAAACGTCCCTGTCCAGAACATCCAAAGCTTCCAGTACTGTAGCAACATTTTCCGACTGGTACCTCCCGACCAGTCCAGTCTCAACCCTCCCACCATCCATTTCCAGAGTGAGCGCCAGAGAAGTATCAGGAACCTTCGGAAGAGGTCCGCATACCTTATAGATGGGAGCCTCCTTCCTCCCCGCGACATCCTCGATCACTTCCATGGCCTCCCCCTCCGCCCCGGTTACCACCGGTGTCTGCTCCTTGATAACCCCTGCAACGTCCTGTGCTATCTCCTCCTCGGTATGTCCCAGCCATTCCGTATGCTCCTCCGAAACGTTCGTTATCACCGACAGCTCGGGATCGATCACATTGGTCGCATCCCTCCTTCCCCCCATACCGGTCTCGATAACCGCAACGTCGACATCCTGGCGCGAGAAGTGCTCGAAAGCCATCACCGTGATGAACTCGAAGAAAGAGAGATCAACTTCGAGGTCCGAAACCTCCTCGTATAGAGATACGACCTCTCCCTTCGATATCCTTTCGCCATCGATCTCCATCCGCTCCCGGAAGTCGATAAGAGGTGGACTGGTGAAAAGACCTGTCTTCACCCCGTACTTCTCCATCACCCGAGAGAGTATCGTCGCGGTAGAACCCTTCCCGTTCGTCCCTGCCACGTGCACCGATTCAAAGTCTTCCTGCGGTCTTCCGATCTCTTCCATAGCCCGCCTCACAGGCTCTAGAGATACCTCTTCCTGGAACCTTTCCAGTCCGTAGATATCGTCCACTACCTTCTCATAATCCCTCTCCATCGCTCCGAGTTTCTGCTCCAATCCATATAAGACTGGGTCGCGAAAAAGCGACCATGCAAGAAGTATGCTCCGTGGACGACCTCGGTGAGGGAGAAGTTGAAGGTTTCGAAGTGGAGGATACCAAGATACTTATCGCGAGAGTGGACGGCGGATTCTATTCTCTCGATGATGTATGTACTCACGCACAGTGCTCGCTCTCCGATGGATGGCTGGAAGACCGGTCCGTTGTCTGTCCGTGCCACTCCGCGAAGTTCGATCTGGAGACAGGTGAGGTAAAGAGATCGCCAGCGGATGAGCCCGAGCCCGTCCACAAGGTGACCGTGGAAGGAGACCGCGTCATGGTCGAACTCTCAGACGGTTGAAAATCGGTCGTAACACGGGTATGTAGGTTTATAAAACTTGTGTTTAAATCACAGTCTACCTTGCAAGAAACCGTTCTACAGGCCTTCTGCCGCCTAACCATCGACGGGGGGCCGTGGTAAACCATGGACGTAGAGGAGCACGAGCTAGTCCCTGATCACGAAGTGATGGATGAGGGAGAAGTAGAGGAGCTTCTAGAGGAGTACGAGATAACAAAAGACGAACTCCCAACGATACATCATAACGACTCCGCTCTCAAACCAGTAGATTCGGAACCCGGCGACGTGATCAGGATCGAGAGGTCGTCACCTACCGCGGGCGAGACTACCTATTACAGACGCGTGGTGGAGGAATAGAATATGAGCCAAGTATTTCTAGACGAGTCGGTATCCGGTAACAGCCTGGTAGGACACCAGATCGAATCATACAACGACTTCGTTGAGAACAGGATCCAGAGGATCCTCAACGACGTGGGAGAGGTGGAACCAGAACTTCCAGGAGGAGAGGAACTTGTCATCAAGCTCGGTGACGTGGAGATAGAAGACCCCATGATGAAAGAGGCCGACGGTTCCATGACTCACCTGACCCCTGCAGAGTCGAGGAGGAGGGACCTGACCTATTCTTCCAGGATCCGGGTAACGATGACCCCGATCTTCGAGGGCAGGAGACAGGAACCTGAAGTCGTGACCATCGGTAAGATCCCGGTCATGGTCGGATCGGATCTCTGTCCTACTTCGGACATGGACCGTGAAGAACTTATAGAGAACGATGAAGATCCTGGAGACACAGGCGGATATTTCATAATCAACGGGACCGAGAAGGTTCTGGTCTCCATGGAAGAGATGGCGAACAACAAGCCCATCTACCAGCACGATGACGATCAACAGGTCTGCAGGATCAACTCAGAGAGCGACGGTTACGTTCAGAGGCACCAGCTCAAGAGGAAGAACGGTGTCGTCAACATCAACTTCGCCAACGTGAAAAAGGTCCCTACAGTAGTTATCATGCGCGCTCTCGGACTGGAGACCGACAAGGAGATCGTCGAGGCTGTAGGAGAGGATTACGAGGGCGAGGTCTATCTCAACATCTACGACACAGAGGTCGACACGCCGGAAGATGCTATAGATTACATCGGCCGTTCCTCCGGTATCAACCAGGACAGAGAAGAACGCGTTAAAGAGATCCTGGACGAGTACCTCCTCCCGCACATCGGACAGGAGGATGACGTCCGGATGGATAAGGCACAGTATCTCGGTCGACTGGTCAAGAACACCATCGCACTGGGGAAGGGAGATATCCAGGAGGACGACATGGACCACTACAGGAACAAACGCCTGTTGCTCGCGGGAGACCTGCTCGAGATGCAGTTCAGGAGCGTCTTCCTCGGTAAGTGGGGTTTCGTCGCCCGTATGAAATACAACTTCCAGAAGTCCGCGAAGCGTGGACGCATCCCCTCACTACAGTCGACGGTTGTCGCCGACACGCTTTCCAAACAGATAATGAGTGCTATGGCTACAGGGAACTGGGTCGGAGGTCGGAGCGGTGTGTCCCAGAGGCTGGACAGAGGTAACAGGGTGAAGACTCTGTCGCACCTCAGGAACGTGGTATCTCCGCTTTCGTCCGAGAGACAGCACTTCGAGGCGAGAGAGCTACACCCAACTCACTGGGGCCGTCTCGGACCTATCAAGACGCCGGAAGGTATGAACATCGGGCTTAGGAAACATCTCGCGCTTTCCGCGGACGTTTCCAGCGGTCTGACCGAGGACGAGCGAAACTCGCTGAAAGAAGAACTGGAGCAGGAACTGGAGAACTGATACTATGACAGACGTCTATCTAGATGGATACCTTGTAGGAAGCCACGACAACGCAGAAGAACTCAGGAACGAGCTGAGGGAAAGGAGGAGGGACGGCGAACTGAGTGGAGAGATCAACGTCAATTATTCAGAAGACAAAGACGAGATATGGGTCAACACCGATTCAGGGAGGACACGTAGACCGCTCGTAGTCGTGGAGGACGGAGAACCAGTCCTAACGGACGAACATATAGAACAGCTTGAGGACGGTGACATTACCCTCGAACAGCTGGAAGAGGACGGAGTTATCGAGTACCTGGATGCGGAAGAAGAAGAATCAGCTTTCGTCGCTCTCTACGAGGAGGAAGTAACGGAAGAACATACTCACATGGAGCCCGATCCCGCACTCACTCACGGGCTTTCCGCATCTCTCGTATCTTTCCCCGACCATAACCGGGGAGACCGGGTCAACTACGGCGCGAAGATGAACGGGCAGGGACTTGGACTGCCTGAGAAGAACTTCCACACCCGGTACGACACGAACGCGAACGTACTTAACTACCCCCAGAGGCCTATAGTTAACACTTCTACCGAGGAAGAGTCCATCGGGGAGCATCCGATAGGACAGAACATGGTAGTGGCGATATCCTCCTGGGAAGGTTACAACATCGAGGACGCGATAATAATGAACAAGGCCTCCATCGAGCGAGGTCTCGCACGTTCCCACTACTTCCGCACCTACTCCACTGAATCGAGGACCTACTGGGGAGGCCAGAGGGACGAGATAGACATACCGGACAAGGACGTGAGAGGTTACAGGAGCGAGGAGGCTTACAACCACCTTTCAGAGGATGGGGTCGTGGAACCGGAGACAGAAGTGGAGGAAGGTGACGTTCTGGTCGGGAAGGTCTCACCACCGAAGTTCCTCGGATCCGATGAAGAGGTCAAGATGGGGCTCGCATCGAAGCGGGAGACCTCAAAGACAGTCAGACACGGGGAAGGAGGTACCGTGGACAAAGTGATGATATCCGAGACGAGTGAAGGAGACAAGCTTATCAAGACGAAGTTGAGGGAGGAGAGGATACCTGAACTGGGCGACAAGTTCGCAACCAGACACGGACAGAAAGGAGTTATCGGTCTTATAGTGCCGGAAGAGGACATGCCGTTCACAGAGGACGGAGTAACCCCTGATGTCATCCTCTCAACCCACGCCATCCCCTCCCGTATGACCGTGTCACAGCTGATGGAGATAATCGGGGGTAAAGCCGCAGCGATGAGAGGTGAACTGGTGGACGGAACAGCCTTCCACTCAGAAGGTGAGGAAGGGCTCAGAGATACGCTGAAAGAGGCAGGTTTCAATTACGACGGGAAGGAAGAGATGTATCACGGCGTCACGGGAGAGAAGATGGATGCCGAGACCTTTATCGGGCCCGGTTTCTATCTCAAGCTGGAGCACATGGTCGGCGACAAGATCCACGCCCGTTCCAGGGGACCGGTAACCCTCCTCACGAACCAGCCTACCGCAGGTAGGGCGAGGGAAGGAGGTCTCAGACTGGGAGAGATGGAGAAGGACGTGCTGGTCGCTCACGGAGCCTCACTGTTACTCAAGGAGAGGTTCGGCTCAGATCATACAACGGCTCATGTCTGCGAAGACTGTGGCGAGATCGGTGTATACGATAGGAACGAGGATAAAGTGTACTGTCCGGCCTGCAGCTCATCTTCCGAGATAGCGGAGGTCGACGTGCCGCAGGCGTTCCTACTGCTGCTAAACGAGCTGAAATCTATCATGATAGATACTGGACTGGAGATAGGTGAGTGATATGTCAGAACAGATAGAAGAACTCAAGTTCGGGCTTGTGAGCCCAGAGAAGGTTAATTCGCTCTCCGTTAAACGCGTCACTAAAGCGGATGTATACGACTCAGACGGTTATCCGGTCGAGGACGGGGTCATGGATCCTGAACTCGGCGTCATAGATCCAGGCATGAGGTGCCGAACTTGCGGGGGAAGGATGAAAGAATGTCCTGGCCACTTCGGCCATATCAAGCTTGCGAAGCCTGTGGTCAACGTCCTGCACGTGAAGAAGATAAGGAACCTTCTCAGGTTCACTTGCCGCGAGTGCCAGGCCTCTCTCGTGAAGAACGAGGACAAGGCCCTCAGGAAGAGCAACCGGAAGACTACCTGCCCGGATTGCGGTGCGGAACAGCATTCAATGGACCTGGAGAAACCTTACTCGTTCTACGAGGACAACGAACAGATGACACCAGAAGAGATCCGGGACAGGCTGGAACAGATAGATGACGAGGTGGCAGCGAAGCTCGGCGTGGAAGGAGGAAGACCTGAATGGCTGATCATGGACGATATCCTTGTACCGCCTGTATCGATAAGACCGTCTATAACCCTGGAGACCGGTGAGAGGAGCGAGGACGATCTGACACATAAGCTGGTTGATATAATCCGGATCAATCAACGCATCCGCAACAACATCGACATCGACGCACCTGATTTCATCATCGATGACCTTTGGGAACTGTTACAGTACCACGTTGCGACGATGTTCGACAACGACCTGACAGGCGTTCCACCAGCAAGACACCGTTCAGGCCGCTCCCTCAAGTCCATAATCGCACGATTGAAGGGTAAAGAAGGGAGGTTCAGGCAGAACCTGATAGGGAAGCGGGCGAACTTTTCCGCACGAACTGTCATCTCACCCGACCCGAATATCGGGATAAACGAGGTCGGAGTTCCAGAGATAATCGCCAAAGGATTGACTATACCTGTAAAGATCAACGAGAACAACCTGGAAGACGCCAAGGAATGGGTCTCCAACGGTCCGGAAGGACATCCCGGAGCGAACTACGTTCTGATGCCCGGCGGTGGCCGGAAGAAGATAACCGAAGACAACAAGGAAGAGATAAAGCAGGAGCTCTCTCCAGGTTACAAGGTGGAGAGACATCTACAGGACGAGGACACCGTCTTGTTCAACAGGCAGCCATCGCTCCACCGGATGTCGATCATGGCGCACGAGGTGCACGTACTGCCTTACCGCACCTTCAGGCTCAACCTGGCTGTCTGCCCACCTTACAACGCTGACTTCGACGGCGACGAGATGAACCTCCATATACCACAGACAGAGGAAGCACGTGCGGAGGCAGACGAACTCATGAAGGTACAGAAACATATCAAGAGTCCGAAGTTCGGTGGTCCTATCATCGGTATGATGCAGGACGAGATATCCGGCCTCTATCTACTATCTCAAGAAGACGAAATACCTGTCCAGGACGCGTACGACATGCTGATCGCTGCAGATGCTTACGACAAGGATCTACCGGACGAAGGGACTGTATCCGGCAACGAACTTGTCAGTCTCTTCATCCCTGAAGGAGTAACTTTCGAGGAGGACGGGTTCAGTGTCGAGGACGGAGATATCGTGGAAGGCGTGATAGACGATGACATCGTAGGCGACTACGGGGGAGAACTTATCAACCAGATCCTTTTACAGGCAGAGGAAGATGATGCAGTAGAGTTCCTGAACAAGGTCACGAAGCTCGGTATAGAATACATCACGAGGAGAGGCTTCTCCATCTCGACCTCCGACCTGGAGGTCTCCGACGATGCGAAAGAACGGATCGAGGAGAGGATAGAAGAAGGGGAAGAAAAGGCAGACGATATTGTCCAGAAGCTGGGTGATGGTGATATAGAGCCTACACCTGGGCAGAGCATGGAGGAGACCTTCGAGAACAAGATAACCACTACACTTAGAGAGATATCCACCGACGTGGAAGATATTGTGAAAGAAGACGTTCCGGATAACGAGGCCAGGGTCATGGCTGAATCCGGTGCGAGAGGTTCACTAACCAACATAGCCGTTATGACCGGCCTCCTGGGACAGGAGACCAGCAGGGGAGAGAGGATAAACCGGGGTTACAAGAACCGTACACTACCCCACTTCAAGCCCGGGGACAAAGGCGCGGACGCCAAGGGATTCGTGGGCTCCTCTATCTACGATGGTATGAACCCGGTAGAGATGTTCTTCGAGATAATGTCTGGTCGTGAAGGACTGATGGACCAGTCGCTCCGTACAAGGACGTCAGGATACATGTACCGACGGGTATCGAACGCTATCCAGGATCTTACCGTGGACTACGACTTCACGATAAGGGACGCTGAAGACACTGTTGTCCAGTTCAAACCAGGGGAAGACGGTATAGACCCCCAGAAATCTGACAGGGGAGAACTCGTTTGAGGTGAAAAAAGATGAAAGAAGAACTTCCAGAGAAATACCAGGGACGTGACGACGAGGACGAGCTGGAGGACCGGTACAAGGAGATGAAGTTCGAACCGGGTGAAGCTGTAGGGGTGGTTGGTGCACAGTCCATAGCAGAGCCTGCTACCCAGATGACCATGGAGACATACCACAAGGCAGGAGCCGCACGTGTATCCATCACTCTCGGTCTCCCGCGCCTGATAGAGATCCTGGATGCGAGGAAGAACCCGAAGACCCCTATCATGGACGTATACCTTGAGGAAGGTAAGAGGACAGAAGAGGATGCCAGAGAGATAGCTGCCGAGATCCAGGAGGTCAAGTTCGAAGACATGGTCGATGAGGACAGTTTCAACATCGCCAAACTCGAACTCGAGTTCGAGGTGAACAAAGATTTACTGGAAGAGTTCCGCATAGATATGGATGAAGTTATAGAGAAGCTCAAGGAGAAGACTACCAGTACGACAGTGGAACGTGACGGATCAACGATAACCGTCTATCCCCAGGGAGAAGATTACGACCTCACCGATCTCCAGGACGTCAAGAACAAGGCAGAAAACATCCGTATGAAGGGCATAAAGGGTGTTGAACACGTCGTTATACTGGAGGAAGACGGTGAATGGCGGATCCAGACCGCCGGAGTGAACCTGAGGAAAGTAATGAAACTGGACGGTGTCGACGCCACGAGAACCACGACCAACGACTTCTTTGAGACCAAGAAGGTCCTCGGTATCGAGGCCGCCCGTAACATGATCCTCCGGGAACTTCAGAACACACTGGAAGAACAGGGTATGAATGTCGACGTTCGATGGCTGCTGATGATAGCAGATACCATGACCAAGAGAGGAGAGATAGAAGGCACCACCCGTTACGGTTTAGTGGGTGCGAAGCATTCAGTCCTCGCACGTTCAGCGTTCGAGGAGACCAAAAGCCACCTTACAGGTGCGGCACTGAAGGGAGAGACAGACCCTCTAGCGAGCGTGGTGGAGAACATCATCGTCGGCCAGCAGGTGCCTGTCGGTACCGGTATGGTGGACCTGAAGGCTGAGCCTGGAAAGGCGGAACCTGTCGAAGAACCGTCCATCCCTATGGATGTAGAAGAGAGCAGCGAAGATGACTTTGATTACGAGGGACTCGTAGAGAATAACGTTGGAAAGGTGAAAGAGACCGTTGAGGCAGGTGCAGACGCCGGGAAGGTCCTGGAGGCGGAAGTGAATGACCGGAACAGGGTCACACTTGTCGACTGGCTCGCCGAGCGGACCGAGGTAGAAGAGGGATATGAAGAAGCCGCAGGTGCGAACATCGGAGATGTCAAAGAAGAAGTCGAGGAGGAAGGTCTCGAACCGGAACTGATGCTTGCTGCAGAGAAACAGAACAAGGACCGTTCCACACTCGTAGAATGGCTGGAGTCGCGTATAGAGAGGGATGAACTATGAGTATAGATAAAGAGTTACAGGAAGCGGCCGAAACAGGTTCTCTAGTGGTTGGTACGGATGAGACTATCAAACATATAGATTCGCTCGATAGAATCGTGCTCGCGTCCAACGTCCCGGAGGATATCGAAGATGAAGTCCGCGGGGAAGCAGGAGATGGAACCGATATAGAGATGGCTGAAGTGGACAACCAGGAGCTCGGTTCTCTCTGTATGAAGCCTTTCTCAGCGAGTGTAGTAGGAATAGAGTGAGAGAGATGAACATCAAGTTCGACACCGATACCATCAGAAAGATCAACGTGTTCGAGGAGATCACCGGTGTTGAAGTTCAGGACTGTATCGTGGACGAGAACAGCGCTCACTTCGTTGTGCCTGAAGAAAAGGTCGGTATGGCTGTCGGTAAGGGCGGTAGCACCATCCAGAGGGTGCAGGAGAACCTGGACATGGAGGTCAGGGTCTACGGCTACTCGGACGATATAGAAGAGTTCGTGGACAACATAGTCCCTGCTGATATCAATTCTGTAGAGGTGGAAGATGAGAACGGGGAGGAAAAAGCTGTTATCCATGTAAATGGAGACCAGAGATCAAGAGTCGTCGGCCGCGGGGGAGAGACCATAGATGTAGTGAAGAGGTTCCTGAAGAAGGAGTTCGATGTGGACGAGGTGCACGTCGAATAGCCACTTCTTTATAAAAATAAAGCGGAGTTGCTGTGATACGATGGGACTGTATAGCGCAAGGAAGCTGCGGAAGAAGAGGCAGCAGTACCGCTGGAACGATAAGGATTACAAGCGGCGTATGCTGAAGCTGAAGGAGAAGGCAGACCCTCTAGAGGGATCGCCTCAGGGTAGAGGCATCGTCCTGGAGAAGCGTGTTATAGAGGCGAAGCAGCCGAACTCAGCGCTGAGGAAATGCGTGCGAGTACAGATCCTGAAGAACGGTAAGCAGCTGACCTCGTTCGTTCCGGGAGACGAGGCTATCGAACATATAGACGAGCACGACGAGGTAGTTGTCGAGGGTATCGGAGGAGCTACAGGCGGTCCGAAAGGAGATCTTCCAACCGTTCGGTACCAGGTCGTCAAGGTGAACGGTGTATCTCTGGAAGAACTTGTCGCGGGTAACAAGGAGAAGCCTACAAGGTGATAATATGAGCGAGATCAAAATTTTCGATGAATGGGACTCGGAGGAAGCTGAAGTCCATGACGAGGGACTGAAGCGTTATATCAATACCGAGAACATTATGGCTCCCCGTTCAAAGGGGCGGCACTCCGACCAGCAGTTCTATCGAGGAGATGTACAGATAGTTGAGAGGTTCCTGAACCGGATGTATGTTGCGGGTCACAAGGGAAAGAAGCACCAGGTAACATCCGGCCACAACGTGGGCAAGTCAGAGAAGTTATGGAACGTCCTCAAGGAAACTTTCGAGATAATAGAAGAAGAGACAGGAGAGAACCCTGTACAGGTTCTCGTGACAGCGGTAGAGAACTCCTCCCCCACCGAAGAAGTGGTATCCTACCAGAGGGGAGGCGTCATGGCCCGGAAGGCTGTCACCGTCTCACCGCAGAGACGCGTGGACCTCGCGGTCAGGATGCTGGTACAGGGAGCGTACGAGGGTCGGCTCGCAGAGTCTGAGGATGCAACAGACGCGATCGCCTCCGAAATCATCGGAGCATATGAAAACGATTCCAGCGTACGTGCAGTGAGAGAAAAGGAGAGAAGAGAGAAGGAAGCCGAGGGAGCGAGGTAGCTCGCTATATTTATAAAACTTGTAAGAGCAGCGTTCTGTATTCTGAGGTGCTAAGACATGGCAGATAGAGAAGTAGAAGCGATACAGGAGGTCATCGGGACCCCGGACCAGATCCGGAACATGGGGATAGTCGCACACATCGACCACGGGAAAACAACACTGAGCGATTCACTTCTCGCGCGGGCAGGTAAGATCTCTGACGACCTGGCAGGCGAGCAGCTATTCATGGACTACGATGACCAGGAGCAGGAGCGAGGCATCACCATCTACTCCGCTAACATCTCGATGGTGCACGAGCATGAGGGAGACGAGATCCTCATCAACCTTATAGATACTCCAGGCCACGTCGACTTCGGAGGAGACGTTACTAGAGCGATGAGGGCCGTGGACGGGGCTCTCGTTGTAGTAGACGCTGTTGACGGTGTGATGCCGCAGACAGAAGCAGTTCTAAGACAGTCTCTGGAGGAAAGAGTGAAGCCCGTACTTTTCATCAACAAGGTCGACCGGCTGATCAACGAGCTACAGCTCGGACCTGAGGAGATGCAGAACCGGTTCGTGAAGATAATCACAGAGGTCAACAAGCTTATCAAGAAGATCGCACCGGAAGAGATAGCGGAGAAGTGGACTGTATCCGTTGAAGGCGGTACCGTCGCTTTCGGTTCCGCACTTTATAACTGGGCGACTTCCGCACCTTACATGGAGGATACAGGGGTCAACTTCCAGCGTATATATGAACTTATGGATGAGGGAGACCAGGAAACGCTCGCGGATGAAGCGCCGGTCGAAGAGGTTGTCCTGAACATGGTAGTGGACCACCTCCCTAATCCGGAAGAAGCGCAGGAGTACCGGATCCCACAGATCTGGAACGGTGATACCGACTCTGAAATCGGTGAACAGATGCTCACTAGCGACTCGGACGGAGACCTGGTCTGCGTCGTTACCAACGTTGAGAGCGACCCGCACGCAGGCACTATATCCACCGCGAGGATCTTCTCAGGGACTGTACACGAAGGAGACGAGCTTTACGGTGTCGGTTCCAAGACTAACCAGACAGCTCAGCAGGTCGGTATCTATTCAGGTCCGCGGAAACTATCAATAGATGAAGTTCCTTCAGGGAACATCGTCGCGCTTACCGGAGTGGACTACGGGGCGGGAGAGACAGTCGTGGGCGAGGATATGACCCTCGAACCGTTCGAGCAGATAGAGCACATATTCGAACCTGTAGTCACCAAGTCGCTCGAACCGAAGAAGACCTCCGACCTGCCGGACCTGATCGAGGCACTGCGGAAGAGGGCGAAGGAGGACAACACTATCCAGATATCTATAGATGAAGAGACCGGGGAGACACTCGTATCCGGGCTCGGCGAGCTCCATATCGAGGCCAAGGTGGAGAGATACCTGCAGGAGAAAGGCATCGAGATCGACGTTTCCGAACCTATCGTCGTCTACAGGGAGTCTATCGAGGAAGCTTCGGACGAGTTTGAAGGGAAATCTCCGAACCGGCACAACAAGTTCTACCTGTCCGTTGAAACACTCGAGGAAGAAGTATACGAGAACCTGATGGAAGGAGAGCTTCCTGAAGGAAAGGTCAGAACCCAGGACGAGCAGGAGGTCAGGGACACGCTGACCGAGTGGGGGATGGACAAGGAGGAAGCAGAGAACGCGGACCATATCTATAAAGGCAACGTTTTCCTCGACATGTCGAGAGGTGTACAGTACCTCAACGAGGTCAAGGAACTGGTTCACGACGCTTTCAAAGAGCTTGTTGATGAGGGGCCTCTTGCGGACGAGCCCTCCATCCGGCTCAAGGTGAAGATTCACGATGCCAGTCTCCACGAGGACGCGGTGCACAGGGGGCCTGCACAGGTCATGCCTGCTGTGAAGGAGGCCATCGTCAAGGGTATGCTGGACGGTAACGCGAGGTTATACGAGCCCAAGCAGATAATCCGTATCGACACCCCCTCGGACGAGATGGGTGGAGCTATGACCGAAGTGAGTAACCGGAGGGGAGACGTGCTTGAGATGGACGATGAGGAGGATTCCGCGGTTATCAAGGCTAAGGTCCCGGTTGCGGAGATGTTCGGATTCGAGGCCGATCTGAAGTCTGCGACCCAGGGCAAGGGCTTCTACTCGCTCATCGACCAGGTTTTCGAACCTCTACCACAGAACCTGCAGGAGGAGACAATCCTCGAAATACGGGAGAGGAAGGGTATGAAGCAGGAGATCCCTGGTATGTGATGATAAAGAATTTCAATACACCTCCCACCAATCCCTTTTTAAATGTTATAACGGATACTAGTCCTGCAACGTATCAAAGGTGCATAAAATGGCAGATAAGCCCCACATCAACCTAGTTTCCATCGGACACGTAGATCACGGAAAGTCAACAATGATCGGAAGACTTCTTTGGGAGACCGATAACCTCCCGGAGGAAGAGATGAGGAAACTCAGAGAAGAAGCAGAAGAGCAAGGAAAGGAAACTTTCGAATTCGCTTTCGCGATGGACAACCTGCAGGAAGAACGTGAAAGGGGCGTAACTATCGATCTGCGACATCAGCAGTTCGATACCGACAGCTACATGTTTACATTTATCGATGCACCAGGCCACCGCGACTTCATCAAGAACATGATCACAGGCGCTGCACAGGCAGACGCTGCAGTCCTTGTGGTAGCGGCGGACGACGGTGTGCAGCCGCAGACGAAGGAGCACTCCTATCTTGCAAAAGTGCTGGGTATCGACCAGCTTATCGTCGCAGTCAACAAGATGGACAAGGAGGATTATTCCGAACAGAGATACGAAGAAGTCAAGGAAGAGGTGCAGGAACTCCTCCAGAACGTCGGTTACCCCGGCGATATCAAGTTCATACCTATCTCGGCTTACGAGGGAGACAACGTTGTCGAAGCGTCCGACGACCTGGGATGGTTCGACGGAGAGACCCTCTACGAGGCACTCGACAACTTCGAGGCGCCTGAACAGCCTAGCGATCTCCCGCTGAGAGTACCTATCCAGGACAACTATGAGATCAAGGGAGTCGGTGCTGTGCCTGTCGGACGAGTGGAGACCGGAAATCTCGAGACAGGTAAGAGCGTGGTCTTCGAACCTGCATCCGACCGACTGAACCAGGATATCGGTGGAGAGGTCAAGACCATCGAGATGCACCACGAAGAGGTCGATGAGGCTGAGCCTGGAGACAACGTCGGTTTCAACGTCCGTGGAGTAGGAAAGGACGATGTGAAGCGTGGAGACGTAGCAGGCGCTCCTGACAATACACCAACAGTGGTGGAAGAGTTCGAGGCGCAGATAATCGTTCTCGACCATCCGAACGTGGTGACCGAGGGTTACACCCCGGTATTCCACGTGAACACTGCTCAGGTCGCGTGCGAGTTCAAGGACGTAAAGCGTACCGTTGACCCTGAAAGCGGGGAGACCAAGGAAGAAGACCCTGACTACGTGCAGCAGGGAGAATCAGCCGTGGTCACCCTCAAGCCCCAGCAGCCGCTGGTCATCGAGGAGAACGACGACATCCCGCAGATGGCAAGGTTCGCTATCAGGGACATGGACCGCACTGTCGGTGCAGGCATGTGCCTGAACGTGACCGAGAAGTAGCCCCCAGGCTACTTCGTATTTTTTCCTTCTATTTTCCAGTCCGATTTAAAAGAATTGTAATAGTGATGGGTTAACATGCAGAAGGCAAGAGTAAAGCTGTCAAGCACTGAATCCGAAAAAGTGGATAACGTTGCGGATGACGTTATAGAGACAGCTGATAATTACAATGCAAAGGTCTCCGGACCCGTACCGCTTCCGACAGACATCATGGAAGTCCCGGTTATGAAGACTCCGGACGGGGAAGGAAAGGCGACATGGGAGCGCTGGGAGATGCGTGTCCACAAACGGCTTATCGACGTCTCCGATTCCGAACGGGCCCTGCGGCAGATCATGCGTGTACACGTTCCTGAAGGGGTCTCCATCGAAGTCGAGATAATGGAGTGAACTGGAGAACGGCCACCTATATTAAAATTCTACCGTTCAATTCCATCGTAAGCCCGGGTGGCGGACTCGGCGATCCTCACAGGTCGTCGATGGAGAAAACGCATCAGCGTTTTCGACAGAGCCACCCGGCGAGGAACGAGCCCGGGTGGCGGAGTCTGGCCAAACGCGCCAGCCTGGAAACCGCGCTTCTTGAGCGTGAGCGAAAGAAGCAAGGAGAAGAAAACGCTCTAGCGTTTTCGGTCCAGCCAGCTGGTAGGCGAGAGCCTGCACCGGTTCAAATCCGGTCCCGGGCGCTGTCTCAAGGTTAAGAGACATGGAATATAACCCCGATAAAATTATTTTTACAGCAGCCGATTTTACCGGCGTTAAACATGGTATAAAACCGGTATCAAGAGTGGGGATCGACCAGGAGATCGATACGGATTACCTTAAGAATCTCTGCGAAGAGGAATCTTTAAACCTAGAAATTGTAGAAAGCGCGATTTACGATTCCAAAGAGAAATCCTCCTACGCATATATCGGGAAAGATAAAGAAAATATAGAAGACGCTATAGGAGCAGAAAGAAAAGGAGATGGTAAAACAGCAGCACATCTTTTCGGATATCCTGACTGTTGTGTGGAGAAGTATAGTGACAATGAAGATATAGCTGACAATCGCTTCCAGTTAAAAATGTGGGAAAATGTAGATACAGCACCTCATAGGATGAACTCTCTATTCTGCCTCGATAGTAAAGTAACTAGGGAAAAAATTAGAGAAGAACATTTTTTCCATAAACTATCCTCCTTATCCTTATCTTATCTTCCATACCACCCTTGTTCACTCGACTGCTCAGAGAGCCTGGAGATGGGGAAGCAGATAAGAGAAAAAATGGGGGAAGACTTCCCCGGTCATAGAAAGAAGGTCGATGAAGCTCTGAAAGGTCCTTTCCTCCTGATAGATGATATGAACTTCGCAGCACTTGAAGGACAGAAAGACGGGAACGAAATAAAGTATGGGGATGTCAAAACAGATCTTACCCGGGTAGAAGATAAAAACGTTCTCAACGCCCTGAAAAAAGGAAATAAAGTGGTTGAAAATAACGGACTGGAGATCCATCAGGCCGGCGAGGTCATAGAACACATAGAAGAGGGAACTCTCATCCAGTTCCAAAAAACCGGATAAAAATCTGGGAAATGAGCCAGAAAAACCATTTCACATATCGAATCTTCTCCTATTGCTCTTGTAATAACTCAATCAAAAGCCTCCTCAACTTCCGATATCAAATCCCTGTCCTGAAAATTGGCCCTGCACCTGTAGCGATCCCGAGAGACTATCTGCCTCTCTATAGTTACCGAGAACTCTTCGGACTCGAAATAGTCAGGGTTCACTGGACCCACAAGATGCCTGTATATACCGCGCTCAAGCCCTCTAACGAGCTTGATCAGCATCGGTATTAGACCGCGAGCAGTCGACTCGCCTGCTTCCTCGACCTTCCTAGCGCTCTCCTTCGGCCGTCCTGAGACCAGTTCTGATCCGGAATCCTTCATCTCTCCTTCAGCCCTTGAAAGCTCCTTTTTCATGCCCTCACTCTCCTCTTCAATCCCAGTCTCTCTCATCGATTCATCCTTAACCGTCCTGCCCTTCACTTCTTTCTTACCCTCCCCATCTTTGGGCATCCACTCTCGGAACCGGGAGTTCTCATCAGGTAAGGTAGATTCCAGAGCACGGGAAAGGTTTTCACAGAACTCCACTATTTCCTCCCATTCCCCCTCTTCTACCAGAGCGAAGTCCCTCCTTTCCATGCAGACTTCTTGGGATTTTATGCTTAAAGAATGTGACTCAGTAGGACTCAGAATAAGTAGTTTCGGAAGAACTGTAGGCAGCAGTTCCTGGTCTTGAAGCGGCTCTCCCCAACACTCCCGGCCATCCCGGGTTGTCGGCCCTGAAACTGAGAGTGTTCTCCACATCGATATCCCCGTTGATGTACCTTATGGTGAGCTCGTCCTTCGGGGACCTGTGATGGGTCTTCTCGTGTTCTATAGTCCTCTCACGGTCGACCTTGTAAAGATTCCTGTTGACCACCACGTGAGATGAGTCTCTCCTGGTGAACCCGAAGAGGCCAGGAGGCAGGTCTCGCTCCACGACCGCCAGTTCACGGGGCTTCCGCTCCTTCCGCTCCACTTCCTTCCCGATATCTATATCCAGGTCTCCGGATTCTTCTTCCTCGAGAAGAGACCTCCATCTATCCACGAACTCGGCTGAGCCGTGTTCGTTCGAGCAGTCGACGCTTCCAGCGTCGATGCGCTCCCCGAAATCTTCCTCTAGCCATAGCTCGATCTCCTCTTCGGCCATACCTCCATATCCTCGGCAAACGCTTTAAATCTGCCGGCAAAAACTTCCCTATGGATATAGAGCTCTACATCGCTCTGATATCCCTTATACTGCTGGGGATACTTACAGCGCCTTTTCTCCCCTCCCTATCTTCCTCCCAGGTGGATCTGAACGGGTACTCTCCTGTAGAAGATATCCAGACTGAAGAGAACCTTCTGGTGTTCGAATCCGGGTGTTACCAGCTCAGCATGGTAGTATCCAGGGATCAGACGGAATCTATCCAGAAAGGCATTTTGAATTTTACAGGTTCTAGACCCCTGACCCACGACCTTTTCGCATCTACCCTTTCAGAGCTAGATGCGGAGCTGGAGGCGGTCAAGATATATGGTCTAATGGAGGGAAGCTACCTGGCCTACCTGGTGATAGAGGAAAACGGTGAGATCCAGAGAATCGATTCAAGACCCTCGGATGCGGTAGCTCTCGCTTCACGCACCCGATCTCCGGTATACGTGAACGAGGAGCTTTTAAGAGAGGCTGGAGAAGACACATGTGAGAGAGGTGGTAAAACTCTATGAAACCTGTCGTGACTTTCCTGACCAGCACCGAGTTGCAGGAGGCGCTGGGAAACCCTCTGTCTGATGACGAGGAGGAAGATCTGAGACGTTTCCGTGACCAGGTCATGGAGAGCTTCGGGAACCTGGAAGATGCACTGGATGCCATGGAGGAACTGTATGGGAGGGGATGGAAAACTTTCGACATAAGCATCTGGCTCTTCTCAGGTAACATGGACTCCATCTCCTCTCCCATCATGTTACAGGAGAAAGAGATAGAAGAAGTGGTCTTTGAAGCTTTCTGGATGCTGGCAAAGAGGATGGTCAGGGACGATCCCACCGATTCAGAACTTGTC
>JALIDP010000005.1 GCA_022865215.1 Candidatus Nanohalarchaeota archaeon QJJ-7
TCAGCCAGTTCCTGGTGATCGCGCCCGTCCAGCTCCGCTTCAACCTTGGGGATGTCATCTCCCAGCTCGGGCCCTGCTTCCTCGTAGTCCAGCTTCACCTCGTATTCGAGCTCCACTTCCTCGAACTCCACACTCTTCGCGTTCAACCTCTCCTCCATAAGCTCTTCCAGCCTCTCCACAGCTTTCTCGACACCCTCTCCACCTCCCACAGTAACCTTCTTCACAGGATGTCTCAAGTTGATACCTTCCCTCTGCCGCAGACGGGAGACCGCTTCCTCGGCCTCCTGGAACACCTCCATGGAATCTTCAAGCCCCTTGTCTACTCTCGCCCCGTCCACCTCAGGGTAATCTTCCAGGTGGATGGAGTTCTCTCCCTCCCACCTGTATTCCGCCATGTAGGGGGTGAAGGGCGCAAGGACCTTCATCAACTGGCCAGTCACCTCTCTCAGAGTCCACTCTGCAGCCTTCCTGTCTTCACCGCCGTAACCTGGGCGGAGACGGTCCCTTATCATCTTGATGTAGGTCCTGGAGAGATCATTTGCCGCAAAGTCCTCTATCTCTCTCACAGCCCTGTAAGCCGTGAAATCGGGCTCGCTCGAATATTTCTTGACCGCCTGTACCATAGAGTTGAGCCTTGACAGGATCCACCGGTCCTCGAGCTCCAGATGTTCAGGTTCTTCACGCTCAGAGGTGTAAGTATCACGGTAATTGAACGTGTTCCAGAGGATGTTCATGAAGTCGAAGGACTCCTCCACCTCGTCCCACTCCCAGCTCCAGTCCTCGCTCACATCCTTTGTAAGTATGTAATACCGCAACAGGTCTCGGCCATATCTCTCTATCACTTCTTCCGGCCTTACAATGATCCCCTTCGATTTGGACATCTCCTGGCCTTCCAGCTTCACCTTCCCATGGTAGACCACGTTCTCGAAAGGACGGGTATCGTGGGTCATCAGAGAGGTTATGAACTGGCTGTTCCACCATCCTCTTATCTGGTCGAAACCTTCCTCTTCCAGGTCCACAGGACCTTCTTCTTCAAATGTAAATTCCACGTCCGGGTGTTTCAACGAAGCCCAGGGGGCAACACCTGAATCGAACCAGACGTCCAGGACGTCAGGTATCCTCTCCATCGAACCTCCACACTCGCTACACTCCAGTTCCACCCGGTCTATGTAGGGCCTGTGAAGGTCGTCAGGAACCTCCGGAAGTTCACTCCTGGATCCGACAACCTGCGTGTTATCGCACTCATTGCACTCCCAGATCGGTAACGGGATCCCCCAGTAACGCTGCCTCGATACCGGCCAGTCCCCTAACTGTTCCAGCCACTCCTCGAACTTCTTTCCAGACCATTCAGGCACCCAGTTGACCTTATCGTTCTCCTCGAGAAGCCGGTCCCGGAACTGTGTCGCACCGAAGAACCACTGAGGTACCGCCATCTGTAACAGCGGTGTATCACACCGCCAGCACTTCGGGTATTCGTGGTTAACCTCCCCGCTGTGAACCAGCGCGTTGTGCTCTCTCAGGTCCTCCATTATAGTCTCGTCAGCCTCCTTGACATCCATACCCTCGTATTCACCCGCTTCTCCTGTGAACTCGCCCTTGAGGTTCACCGGGTTGATAAGCGGGAGGTCTTCTTCCTTCCCCATCTCATAGTCTTCTTCCCCGTGACCGGGTGCGGTATGTACCAGGCCTGTACCCGATTCCAGGTCCACGTACTTCTCCGAAAGAACCACACGACCGGTCATATCGGCCTGTACCGGAACTTTATCTCTCATCGGATGGGTGTATTCCGTACCTTCCAGATTCTCGCCCTCCACAGTTTCAATCACTTCGTAATCCTCCACACCGAACTCTTCCATCAGCCCTTCGACCAGTTCACTGGCTATCCAGACCTTCCTGTCATCGAAATCGACTAGCGAGTATTCGAAATCAGGGTGGACCATGACCCCTGTGTTAGCGGGCAGGGTCCACGGAGTAGTGGTCCAGATAAGCAGCTCCTCGTCCCTGCCATGGACGGGTAAAGCCACGTATACTTCCGGATCTGTGATGTCTGTATACTCTATCTCGTTGTACGCGACCGCGGTCTCACATCTCGGGCAGACGTGCACCGAATACTTGTCCTGGTAGAGGAAGCCCTTTTCATACGCCTCCTTGAACGTCTCCCAGGCTCCTTCGATGTAGTAGTTATGGAGAGTCAGGTAAGGGTTCTCCCAGTCCATCCAGACCCCCATCTCCTTGAAATCCTGGTTCATGTCCTCGATGTATTCCGTCGCGAAGTCTCGACACTCGTCTATAAAGTTGGCGACCCCGAAGTCCTCGATATCCTGCTTCTTCTCGAAACCCTCCTGCTCCTCGACCTTGTTCTCTATCGGGAGGCCATGCGTGTCGTATCCTGGCTGTGCATGCACGTAGTAGCCGTTCATCCTGTGGAACCGGATAAAGTAGTCCTTCACGATCTTCCCCATCGCGGTCCCCATGTGCATCGAACCGGTCGGGTACGGAGGACCGTCGAGAAAGTAGAAGATTTCGCTCCCTTTGTTCTTCTCCAACGCCTTTCTACGGGTATCATCTTCCTCCCATTCCTTCTTCACCTTATCCTCTATTTCTTCAGGATCGTAGTTGGCCATGGACGTAAGGATGCTGAGGAACATTAAAAAATTACCGTGAGGAGGGTAAGAGAGTATGAGCCACGAGCTGGAAATCTTCTGCGAGCAGAACGGGATCGAGGCCGAGTTCCGAGAGGCCCCCGGGGCAGAAACAGCAGAAGGAGCTGCGGAAGCTCTCAACACTACTCCCGAACACATAATCAAGAGCCTCGTCTTCTTCGCGGACGGTGAACCCGTCCTTGTGATCGTCCGTGGAAGCGACCACGTCAGCGAGAGCAAGGTCTCTGAAGTCCTGAGAGCCGGTAAATGCAGGCTTGCGGAGCCAGAAGAGGTGGAGAAGGAGACCGGTTTCTCTGTCGGAGGGGTTCCTCCGGTAGGAGCGGGTCTGCCGAAGCTTGTGGATTCCAAAGTCCTGGAGATGGACAAGGTTTACGGCGGGGGAGGAAAATCGGACCGCATAATCGCTCTCGACCCGAGGTTCATAATCAGGGAAGACGACCTGGTCGAGGACGTGACAGTGTAGCGATTTAAAACTCGCTCTCCTTAGATCTTTCATGTACAGTGAAGCGATCTCCTACCTGGAATCTGTAGGGAAAGACGAAGATGTTCTGATAGTCCACCACTGGGACATGGACGGAAGCGCCTCTGCGGCTATAATCTCCGAGGTACTCGAGGAGACGAGGGGGAGACCTGCGGACACTATAGTCGTCCCTAAGGGAAGGAAACACAACGTGGGAAAGAGGGCGGAGAACGTGGTGGAGAACAAGGAGGTGGAGCGTCTGATCGTTCTCGATATGAACGTTCCTTCAGATCGTGTGGAGGAGCTCGCAGGACTCGGATCGGAGATCCTGATAATCGACCACCACAACTTCGACGAGGTTCCTGAAGATGCGGTTTTCGTTAATCCGCGACGGGAAGACGAGGAAGCATACGTGCCCGCGGCGAAGCTGTGCAACGACATCGCCTCCCGCTTCGATCTCGAACTGGACTGGATCGCAGGTCTCGGGGTTATACAGGACTTCGCGGTGGAAGGTCACGAGGAGTTGTTCGAGCAACTGAAGGAGGATTACCCGCGCTACTTCCCTGAAAATATAACCCAGGAGGAGATGGCGAAAAACTGCCGTTACGGCGAATATTCTTCGATCATGAACATCAAGCCGTACAACCAGACGGACAGGTGCGCGAGGCTGGCGCACGACGCACTGTTGAAATCTGACGGGTTGAAAGAGCTGGAGATGCAGGACGAGTACGGGAAACTGGAGGAGTACTACAGGCAGATGCAGACGGAAGTGGAACGCGCCACGGAACGGTTCAACGAGGAGAAGCAGGTGTTCGAAGAGGAGAAGCTCGTTTTCTTCGAATTCGACTCCGACTTCCACATCAACTCTTCCATAGCTACTTCCATCTCGCTGGACGACCACGACTGGATCTATCTAGTGGCGAACACGCACGGCGGCGAGGCGAACGTCTCCGCGAGGTGCCAGTCAGGGAGGGTGGACCTCGGATCACTGCTTCAGGAGGCACTGCCAGAAGACACAAAGGGAGAAGCTGGAGGTCACAAAAGGGCGGCAGGCGCTTCTTTACCCGTCGAAAGGCTGGATGAGTTCCTGGACAATCTCAGGGGAAAACTCTAGTTCTTCTGCAACACCAGGAAGAGATGGTCCTCGTGGAACGGTTCCAGCTTCTTACCCGCCAGGATCTCGAATTTGTCTTTCAACCGTTCTTTCGATTCTTCGAAGACTTCTACCGGTTCCTTCTCGCTCGAGACCGACTGGGCCTTGATAGCGAGGAAGACATGACCGTCCTCCTTCAGGAACATCTCCGCGTTCCTCTCCAGGATGCGGACCTGGCCCTGCTGGGCCACGTCCTGGTAGATCACGTCGACCTTCGAGCACAGAGGCGCGTACTCTTCTGGCTTCCTCGCGTCCGCGAGTATCGGAGCAACGTTCTCCCGCTCCTCAACAGCTGAGAGTATCTTCCTTGCGATCTTTGGCGAGTATTCTACGGCGTATACCATTCCGGAGGAAACGATGTCTGAGAAGTGAGATACGGTAGTGCCTGTAGAAGCTCCCAGGTACAGGACCTCTGAGTCCCGATCGACCGGAAACACGTGAAGGTCTTTCTTCATCGCAGCCGCTGCCTTGGAACGGTCGGGGTTCCAGGACCGGTACTCCGTTCCGACCTCCTGCACCGTCCGTTCTCCATAGACTGTCTCTCCTGGAACGAGGTTCTCGGTGTAAAACGTGTCTTTCTCCTGAAATATTCCGGGAAAGATATCATCCATCCTTTATCTCCTCGAACGTTTCTTTCACTTCGCCTCTCAGTTTGTCGCCCCTGTAGTCGTCCCCGTACTGGTCCAGCCTCGCCGCTATCGATGCCTTGTTCGCGAGGACCCGCGCCATCTTCCCCTGTTCCTCCTGAGAAACTTTCCGCACGTACTCGTGCATGAAAAGAACTCCATGCTTCGGAGCGTCTCCTTCTCCCCTGACGTGGCGGAACATCGCCTTCTCCGCCCCGAGGACCTGTACGGTGGATGAAGGCATCTTCGCCAGTTTCTCGAGTGAACCCGCAAGCGAGATCACGCGGGCAGCTAGCACAGGTCCGAGGACTGCGGAAAGGTTGGGAGCCACTTCTTCAGCCAGCTCCTGCACGTAGCTCTCCACTTCCTCTCTCAGCCTGTAACCCTCCTCCAGTTCTCCTGCCAACTTCTCCAGTATCTCAGCATCTCTCCCTGTTATATCCATACCAGTACTTCCTTCCGCAAGCGATCTGTAATCTTCTTTATCCCCTCTATCCGCATCCTCTGCCACAGTTCCCGCAAATTCCCCGTTGTCACTGATCTCTTCTTCAAGCTCCGGGAAGTGGAGCGAGTACCACGGACGGAGACGTTCGGAGAGCTCGTTGTTCCTCTCGTCCAGGTCCTCAAGAGCTCGGACAGCCTGGACTACCAACTGGTCCCGGTCTCCCGATTCTCTGATCCCCTGCTCGGTCAGTTCTCTCGCCACCTCTCTCTGAAGCTCGTGGATCTGTTCCTCATCAATACCTGAGATATCAGACATCCTCTCTGTACTCAATATGACTTCATCCGCCGCGCTGTACTCTTCCTCCAGCGGCTGTTCCTCTTCAAGAACTTCAGGAAGCTCGGACTCCTCGAACTTCTCTGAATCCACCAGCTCTTCCCCGTCGAACACGTAGATACCTGTGACAGTCTTAGCCAGTTCCATACGTTCTGAATCTGGGTACGCAAGACTTAAAGTATAGAGGAGGAGTTCTCCCCCGTCACCTACGTTCAATCCTTCTCGGGCTCCTTTACCTGTTTTCGAAGGGTTTATAAGAACTTGTCCTCCGGTTTAAACCGGTATGGGACGCGTACGCCCGAGACACGTGAAGAGGCTCTCAAGGCAGCTAGTTGAAGAGCACGAGGACCGGTTCGAAGAGGACTTCGACCACAACAAGGAGGTCCTCAAGGATATGGAGCTGGTCGACAGCAAGAAGCTACGGAACCGAGTTGCAGGATACATCATCAGCGTTCTTGAGAACAAGAAGTTCTAGTCTCCGTTGAGGTCATCCCAGACCCGGTTCAGGTTCTCGATATCCCCCTCATCGAGACGCATTTTCTCCACAGTCTTCTCAAGCTCATCTAAATCCTCCCGCATCTGATCAAAATCGTACTCTATCCACTCATCTTCTTCAACAACCTCCTCAAGCTCATGTTTCCCAAGTTCATATCCTATAGCGTTCCTTAGAGCTTGCGCTTTATGGACTTCTTCCTCCTCCGCCTTCGTGTAAAAGCCCTCGATTACACCGTCATTGGAGTCTCTGAAGGTCACTTTACCCTCGTGTTCGGAGAAATACCGGAGAGGGACCTTACCAAGGAAAGGTTCAAATTTGGAGGCAGCAGTCCTGATAGCCTCACCCCCACTCTCGTACTTGCTATCCACTAACTCCTCTATACCTCTACGATAGCTCTTAGGTAGCCTAATGGACTTCGTCTCGGCCATATGTAACATTCAAAGAACAAATATTATAAACAAATAACTGGTTGTGCCGCGGTATAGATAATCTTAGGACATTAACAGATGAGGAAATCTGCCAGAAATCAGCGGTGGATGTGAGCGTAGTCAGGAGTGGCGATCAGCCAGTCCTCATCGATCCCTGCAACGTCACCGTCAACGGAACGTACCGTCTTCTTGATCCTGTCGATCGCACGCTTCAGGTCGGTCATGTCCTTGTCCCTCAGGGGCTTGATCTTCACCCAGACGATATCCCCGTTACGGATCATGTCCTGGACAGGCTCCACGTCCCCGTACTCGTTAAGAGTATGGACACGGATCTTCACCTCCCCGGACTCTTCCTCAGTAATCTCGTCAAGTTCTACGTATTCGTCTTCATCAAAGCTTTCTACCTGGGCGCTACCTCTCGAACCAAAAAGTCTGTCTAGTGGCACTGTCCTATTTCCTCCTTTAACACAGTCTAGCTTTAGAAGACTTAAATAGCTTGTCCTAACGCGACCGGCTCAGTCCTCGGTGTCCGCGCTCTCTAACGTGGAAGCGATATTCCAGATCTCGGTCCTCGTATGCTGTGCGATGTTAGGATCGTTGGAGACCTCATCGAGATAAGAAGCCGCGGTGTTGATACGGACAGAGAAATCTTCATCCTCGTCTCTAAGAGTATCGATACATCTGTCCAGAGCGTCCTTCACGTTGCTCGGGACTGAATCGTCCTCTTTCAGACTTTCCATCTGCTGTATTGCTCTTTCCAGTTTCGACATCGAAGACACCTTCAGCTTGCGAGAGAGCCATCTCCCGACATCTCACCTCGAAGCTCACTCTGAGATTCCTGCAACTTTTCCTTCAGCTGGTCCTCCTTCCTCTGGAGAGAATCTACCTTCATATCCAGATCCTCTTTCTTCTCTTCAAGTTCTTCCTCCAGCTCCTCTCGGTCTCTCCGGATAAGGAGTTCACCTACAGACCGGTAAAGCTCTTCTGTCTCCTCATCCATCTCCTCCAGCGCCATCTCGACCTCCTCCTTCTGGGTCTTCAGGTTCTCTTTCTGCATCATTATAGTCTGTAACTGTTGCTGGATCTGCATCATTTCTTTCTGGTAGTCTTCTTCCATTTTATTTCACCTTTTTCTCCATAAATTTGGTTGCGAGCCGGGTCAGCATCAACGCGGTGTTTGCCCCGCCTCTTAGCGATCCGAGCTTCTCCGACTCCACGCTTATCTCGAGTTTCTCGCCGGCACTAGTATCGAAACCGACCTTATCCGAACTCCTGAGTGACGGGGAGACCGCTTTCCTCACGTTCCCAGGCTCTTCCACGTCCAGTTCGAGGTCGGCTCTCATCTCGCCTTCACTGGATTGGATTCTTCAGACCTCTTCTTCAGCACTGCCCGACCTGAACAGTGGGGGCAGATTATCTTATCCCCTAGGGGGTCGATATCGACTTCGTTCTCACATTTCGTGCAAACGTAACTCATGATTCCACCTCAAGTTCATCCTTAGCCTCTTCAAGTTCTTCGACTTCTTCCTTCTTCGCTCTCTTTAACATCTGCTCGGCACCTGTATCCGGTTCATATGCGCCTCCTGCGATCTTGTTACCGCATTTTCCACATTCCCATATACCCGAAGCTGTCCTCTCCAGCTTCCCTTTTCCACATTCCGGACATTTTTTTGTCTCCGGCATAGAAAATCACCTTACACAGGCTTTTTAAATTCACTCCTCGAGCGCTTCTCTCACCGTATCGCGCAGGAAACCTGACATTTCCTCGGTCATACTGACTATATCAATCGCATCACTGTCAGAGATAGGCCGTTCCTTTCCTTTCTGGAGCGATACCAGGTTATCGTCGTCATTCAGAGTCACTGTCAACCGGGCTGATTCAACATCTTCTTCCTCGCCCGTAGTATCCAGCAAAATGTTGTCCCCTATCTTTCTCCCAGTCAATGTTACAGGGATTCCTTCCGCAGGGATTTCCTCTCCGTCCTTGTCTCTGTCTATCTCATCCTCTTCCTCGTCATAGTAAGGGAACGTCCCGTCAAGCAGTGCCGTAATCGCCCCGAGGAAAGATGCATCGATAAGGTTCCCATCGAAGTCTAGTACATGGATATCCACGAACAGCAACCAGCATTTCTCTCCTTCCTCGATACCGAGATCTTCCAGGTCGATTATACCCGATTCACGTATACCCCGGTCCACGACCCGTGCGAGTTCCACAGCTTCGATAGTCGGAGGACCTGACTCCCAGTCTTCCGAAGCCATCGGTCCAAGCTCCGCGTTAGTTATCAGCGTACCGGATTCAGGCGAGTCATCGTACGGTTCATCTACTTTGGTAGAGATACCTACAATCAGTTTCGTATCCCCCATCTCAACGTAGGCAGATCCATCCGCCGTCTCCCGGATATAACCGGATTCTAATTTGATATCTCTGAAATCTTCCATGTCACGGTTATCCAACCGTTCCCCATCCTCAATCATCTCTTCTATATACTCCTGGTTGATCTCGAGCTGTGTCTCTCTTCTCATTGTCTTATCGCCTCCATAGAGTCTTTCGCAACTTCTTTCTGTATCTCGTGGAGTTTCTCACAACCCTTCTGTGCCAGTTCCAGGCCCTCTTCCAGGTCGGAAGGAGGGATATCTCCATCCATCTGGAGCAGGGTTATCTTGTCGGGGTCCGCGTCTATCATCGCTACAGGGATATCAGCCTTCCCGTAAGCGTCTTCCTCACCCGCCACATCGAGAACCATCGTATCCTCAAGCTTTCCTACTGCAGAAGCCTGCACTATCCCCCTCATCGGGATACCTGCATCGACGAGCGCGAGACCCGCCGCAGTTATACCAGTTACACGGGTGGAAGCATCCGCTTCCAGAACTTCTACAAGCACTTTTATCTCCGCCTTGGGAAACTCTTCCAGGAAAACAGCTGGTTCCAGGGCCTTCTCTGTAACGAGAGATATCTCCTTGTCCCTCCTGCCAGGTGCAGGGTTCATCCTGTCGTCCACCGAGAACGGTGCCATGTTATACCTCGCGTTCAGGACCGCCCGGTCCGGCTCTCTCATATGTTCCGGGTGGAGCTCCTGCGGACCGAAGACCGCTGCCATGACCCTTGTATTACCAAGTTCCACGTAGGCGGAACCATCGGCTCTCTTCAGTGTATCCATCTCCATCTCTATCTCACGGATTCCGTCCGGGGATCTTCCGTCCAGTCTTTCTCCATCGATTATCAGGTCTTCCTTCTCTTTCTGCGGCATCAGATATCACCTCCGTTCTCTTCAAGCCACTCCTCCATCTTCTCTGTCAGGTTATCTGTGTGCGCTTCATCAGCGACCTTCCTGATAGCCTCTACAGCGAGCGACTCTCCTGTACCATCTATCCATACCCGACCGTTCTGTCCTATAACTATCATCGTATCCGTCGCGTCCTTGATCATCTCCACCATAGTCCCCTTAGAACCGATTATCCTCGGGACCTTGGCAGGCGCAACCGATATCACTCGTCCGCCTTCTAATTCCCTGGCGTTCTCGTGCTCCATAGAAAGTTTCACGTCCATACCCTCGGTAACCCCCTTCACCTTCGCTACTATAACGTCCCCGATACCGTACCACTGGGATATATCATCATCGTGGTCCACGTACTCATCCACTGCTGCGTTCACGTGCATAAAAGCACTCCACGGACATCCTATATCAACATTCCAGTTGGAAGGGCCGACACGCTCCACTTCGCCTATAACCAAATCTCCCTGGCTCGGAACGTAAGGGTTGTATCTTGGGATAACCTGTACAGAATCCTCTGAACGGAAGTCTGCAGCTCCAAGGAATCTAGAACGGATAGTACCTCCTGACTCGAAGGCTCCGTCCCCCGCTGTAAACTCTTCGCCTTCGTACAGCTCCTGTCCAGGAACTACGATATCTCCTTTTTCCACTTTCTTAGCCATCTTTTCGCACCTTGAATCGGAGAAGTTAACGTACCTTGCAACACTTCTCCTCTCTTCTTTTCTCATTTAAAGACAAACTAGAAAACTTTATATACCTGATTCGAAGGAAGGAATCAGTTTCCGTCGGAACTGATCCCAGAAAGAAATTCTTCCAACTCCGACATCTCGAAAGAGCCTATCCTCTCACCCCCAGGAATACCGCCCCATGTCCCAGTTACCTTCACTAGGTCCAGCCCTCCATCAACTCTCTCCCCCGTCCTTACAATCTCTCCTGTATGGGTGGGAAGGAGAAAGTTGTTTCCTTCTTCCCTGATCCTGCCCACATACAGGTCCACCTTTTTCTCCAGTCCCGAATTCACCATCCCTATAAACTCATCATCGATAGATTCCTTCCCCGTATCCTGCGCACTTCTCCCGAGCTCCATATAGACAATTGCCTCTTCACGCCTCCTAAGATCGGAAAAATTAGGAAGATCGCTGTAGGATTCTCGTAACTCGTTGTAAATCTCATCCAGCTCTTCTGCGGTATCCCCCACCGGACAGGATATTCTATCGGAATCAACGTCCACACCTATGGACATCCTCCACAAACCCTTCTCTACAGCTTCAGAATCCGAAAAATCCAGATTATCGGAGGATCCGTATCCTGAGCGGTGATGCTCCACGTAAGCTTTTCCAAACAGTGTAACCCTATACTCCTCTTCCTCCACCATCCCAAGTGAATCGAGATCTCTTACAATCCTTTCCTCCTTCTTGGTCCGCCCACTAGAGAGAGTTTCGCTTTCTATCCTCTGAAGGACCCTGTAATAATCCTTCGTATCCGATATTTCACCGATATCACAGGCCAACCTTGAAACCTCTTCCTCCAGCTCTTGATAGCTCTTAACAACTTCTGATGATGTTGTCATCAAAGAGAAAATAAAACTCTACTTTTTTATTAAAGCAGTCAGATGTCGGTCACTTCAACTTCCCCGCTCGTTATCTCCTCCAGCTTCTCCATCAACTTGGTGGAGACGCCCGCAGGAATCTTCACACGGGCCATGAACGCATCGTTCCCCCACTCCTCTTTCAGGACCTCAGAACTCATCTCCTGGATCTTCCCGTAAGCCTTCCCCGAATACTTGCTCGGCACCCTTATCGCTATCTCCTTCTCCTCCATCGAGATAGGGATCTTCGGCCGGATCGCATCAAGGACCTCCTGCACCTGTTCTTCAGCATCTTTCATCGCTTCCACCTGGATCCCGGTCTCTTCCATCGCATTCTCTATCCTCTTTGGCGGATGAGGAGCGTTGGTCTGAGGGTTCATCGCCCTCCTCGCGATTATGTTCACCACCTGCTTCCGCTTCTCCTCCCTGAGTTGATTCTTCTGTTCAGTGGTGAGCTCCATCTCACCTTTCTCGAAAAGTTTCTCTGCAGCCTCCACGATGTTCCGGGTACCGAACTCGTCCTCCACGTTCTCCATAGAAGCCTTTTCTGCAGCTGCAGCGTCAGTGAAAATCTCTTGGACAAACAGAACACGATCGAAAGAATCTATCTCATCTCGCCTGTAAGCAAACGCTTCGTCCGGGTCAACCAGGATCTCGAACTCCCTCTCGTTAGAATACTTGACGGTTATAGCGTCTTCCGGATCCATATCGAGGAACTACTCAGAGAGGTTTAAAACGGTTACCTGAAATCAGAGTTCGAAACCTCGATCCTCAAGATCTTCAGGCATCAACCGGTCGAAATCTTCCTTTCCGATGACCGACATCTCGATGTTGCTGATATCGATGTCCTCTTCAGCCTCCTTGAGTGCATCGAGTGCGAGCTGGATCGCTTCGTCCTCTTCCATCCCTTCCTCGTACTCCTCACGGAACAGGTCGTTCGCATTCTCCGCACCTCTACCGATCGCTATGACGTTCCATTCCTTGAGGATTCCTGAAGGATCGGTCTGGTAGAGCTCAGGTGAATCCCGGGCCCCACCGACAAGCATCGCCACACCGAACGGTCGCACACCCCCATACTGTGTGAACATCTGCTGCCTGTCCGCAAGGAACTTGGCCATCGCAGAAGTCGGGATCGGCTCGTCGTAGAGCATCACATTCCTCTGCGCCTCCTCCCGTGCCTCGTTAAGAAGTGCTCTACCATCAGATACCAGCCCTGAAACCGTAACTCCTATATGATCATCGACCTCGAAGACCTTGTCCGGGTTCCTCGACTGTAGTTCAGGGTTCTCACGTGTCGCCGCGAGTATAACTCCTCCATCGAATGTTACCCCTATCGAAGTTGAACCCTTCTTTACAGCTTCTCTCGCGTACTCCACCTGGAAGAGGCGGCCTTCAGGAGAGAAGATAGTCTTCGCACGGTCGTACTGCATCTGCTGGTTACCGAGTTGCATCTTGTTATCCTCCTAGAACCTGTCCTACGGTTTCGCTGGAAGTTTTATAAAATGAATGTCTACCCGCTGGCCAGTATATCAAATTCATCAAGCTCATCTGGTACCTTCTCCCGCTTCTCATCATATTTAATCTCCTCCCTATAAGTTCCATCCTTATCTACAAGCCATTCAACGATTTCGGGGGTTTCAGGAACCCTCGATACATCAAATCTCTCTTCATCTTGGTAGTCTCCTCTAGAGTTATTTTTCTCCTCCAGGAGTCCATGGATACTTTTTTCCACAACTGAATCAGAACTATCTACTCCAAGTTCATCCGTTATATTGAGTATCAGTGCGAAGGTTGCATGCTTCTGTTGAGACTTATTCTTGTAGGCATGAGAGAACTGTCCTATTATCTGCTCATACCTTTCATCCGGATCAATATCTAGATAATCCGATATCTCAAAAGAAAGACGATGGAGCTGAATCAATTCTTGTTTCTTCATAGAAAAGACAGGCAGATAGACTAATAAATACCTAATACATCAGGGATGCATTTTATTCAAGTGAACCCTTCGTATCCCGCATCATCCTCTTCCGGTTCTTCCACTTCTTCTCCTTCCTCTATATGCCTGTTTTCTATAGGATCTTTCTCCTGCTCTTCCACTTCCTCGTGACCCCCCAGGATCTTCTCACCGAGTTCCTGTAGATCCGTATCGGACTCTTTCTCTCCCCCATCCAGTCTCACCTGTGTATCCCTCCCCTCCCCGTAATTTAGAGAGAACAGGGCCTCCGCCAGAGTCATCACCACGCCCTTGTGGCCGGTCATGGCGCTGTGTACTGAGGCAGGGCTGACCTCCAGACCGGTGTAATCGTTGAGCCTCGACCCTTCCACCGCCTCCTCCAGATCCTGGGATCCGTACTGAACTACGGTATACTCGCCCGTCTCTCGCGCGTAGATGTGCCTCATAACTTCGGTCAGAAGCCTGTGAAGATGAGGCCGCGCATGCTTTTCCATCAGGGCCTGTCAAAGTATTATCGAGAGACGCTTAAAAAGAGATACTGACCAGAGGGATATTCAGAGATACTTCTCCCGTGCAGAATCCATGGTCCCGGTCACTCCCAGGATCTGGAGGGCGGCTTCTTCTCCCCCTATCTCCTGGACCAGAGCGAGTGCCGCCCTCACCTCCTCCACGTAATCCTTTTTCACTTTCACCGCGCCTTTCTGCTCCTCCTCGTTGAACATACCTTCGATTATCCACGGATCTGCCTTCGCGGTACCTTCCTGACCTAGGAAATCGAGTACCGAGTCCCACACAGCGTCCAGAACCTGGCCCAGTTCCCTGTCCTTCCGGCAGATGATCTCGAAGACTATATACCTCTTCTTTTCCCGTAGAGACGAGGGAAGAGTCTGGAGTTTCTCGCTAATCCTGGACCACCTCCACACCCGGCCGCACGAACTCGTCCGAAGTGACCTCTTCAGCCCTCTCCAGGACTCTTTCAGGAACCTCGGCAACGGTACCGAAGCTCTCCTTCAGGTCCAGTCCGAGGATCCGCGGGAAAGCTGACAGTTCCCGGGGAGCCCTGAGATGCCAGACTGATGAGGCACCGCTGGAAGCTATCAGCGGAGCACCGAAATGTTCGCATAGTCTCACATTTCTCCTCATATGTGACAGGACGTGCATCCTCACTTTCCCGTAGGTCTCCAGAAGCTGGCGGAGGTTGAGCTGTACAGCGACGTTGTTCTCCGCGGCCTGTCGGGCTATAACGTGATCCAGACCTGAATCTGTCCTGTCCCTTTCCGGGTGCGCGAGCACATCAACCCGTGAATCCGAGGACGCTGCCCTGTTGACCTCCGCATCTCCACCGTGCACCACGACCACTTCCACCCTCTCCCTGAACCTTCTCAGCATGTCCTTCAGGTCCTCCGGGTCTTCTGGTCTCAGCTTCGCCCCGAGGTGTAGATCAAGAGGAGCCTCTGCTCCTTCTATAGCCTGGGCCGTCCTTTCAATATCTTTCTCCTCGGCCACGTAATCAGAGACCGCTAAACCGTCAAAACCGAGCTTTTTAGCCCTATCAGCCAGTTCCTGTATAGAATCATCTCCCGAAGATAGCTCGGACTGGATATCCAGGTCGTAGAACCTCCGGTCCATAGACCTGCCTTTATAAATGAAACTTAAATCAGTGATGGAGAAACATCAGTTCTCGCGGTTACCGCTCGATTTCTTGGACGGCCGGGCCTTCTCGGCACCTTTACCTTTGTTGTTCAGGCCTCTACCTTTCTTGCCCGCGGAGGTCTTCCCTCTCTCAGCTCGCCCGCTCTCTTCAGTTATCCAGTTGATATCATCGTCATTCTTGATCTCCGGGTGTTCCGGATCTACCAGTATAACTTCGAACCACTTATGAGTTCCGTCTTCTGCAACCTGGTAGGAGTTGAGGATCTCCATGTTCGGATGCTTCTTTGAAACACGTTCCTCGACTATCCTCTGGTGGGACTTTGATGGGGAGAACTTTGTCTGCCCAGCCCTCTTCGGACGCCTACCTCCTGTCGGCCTCCTCCGTTTCCGTCCTCCTCTCTTCACTCTACCTCTTACAACACTGAAACCGTTCTTCGCTTTATAACCTAGAGAACGTGCCCTATCGATACGGGTCGGGTTTTCGACCTTGACTATCGAAGGTTCTCTCCGCCACTTCACGAGCCTCTCTCGCCATAGTTCGCCGAGATTCTCCTTCGGGTTCTTCCATGCGTCCCTCACATGCTTGTAGAGGCCCATGGGGTCACAGAAGTAGGAAATCTTTTAAAGCATGTTCGGACGGCGCAACTGTTATAAACAAGAGAGGAGAGTTCAGGAATGTGATAAGATGGGTCCAAGAGGAAAGATGATCATCGGGGCGATAATGGTCGTCCTGGGAGTCTGGTGGTACATACCCAACGGCCCGTTCAACTCTGCCGCAGTTTCGTTCTCCACGCTCACAAACCTGCAGAGTCTTTCAGTTGCTGTGCAGGGAGGTCTAGGGCTCTTGCTCGTCCTGGTAGGAGCGTTCGTCGTCTGGATAGAGCGCGATGAACTGAGGATCAGGAAAGAGATGGAGTCCCGCGAGTTTGGTGAGCAGGTGCAGGAAAGCGTGGAAGCAGTCGCGGAACAGGCCGCAGACGATAAAGAAGAGGAAGAAGGATTCGTCTGCGACGAGTGCGGAGACGAGTTCGACTCGGAACGTGGCCTGAGTATCCACCAGGGACAGAAGCACTGAGGAACCAACATGGCTCCCATAAGACGTATCGTCCTCGATGTACTGAAGCCGCACGAACCCTCGATGCTCGAACTGGCAGAGAGGTTGGCAGACACTGACGGTGTCGACGGGACCAACGCCACGATGGTGGAGATAGACGAGGAGGTCGAGAACGTCAAGGTCACCGCGACAGGCGATGACATCGATTACGATGCGGTCAAGAGGGAGGTAGGGGATATGGGTGGGAGCGTCCACTCGATAGATGAGATAGTCTGTGGCGAGAAGCTGGTGGAGGAGAGCAAGACCCCGCAGGACTGAATACGATGCTGAAAGAAAATCTGGGTTTTCTGAAAGAAGCTTTCAGGAGGGAAGAGGTCCGCTCCATCTCCAGACGTTACTTCATCTCGAACGGATTCGATGGGACACTGACCGCCATCGGGATCACTGTCGGATCTTATCTTTCCGGAGTACCTTCAGGTATGACCGTAGTCAAGATAGGTATCGGAGCGGCTGTCGGGCTCGCCACCTCCGGTCTCTGGAGCGTCTGGGAGATAGAGCGGGCAGAAAAGTTGGCGGAACTCCAGAAGATGGAGGACGCGATGCTAGAGGAACTTGAAGGGACGGAATTACAGGAAAGGAAAAAAGAAGCGAGAGTGGTCAATTCGCTCATGAGCGGTACCGGTCCGGTGGTCGCGATGCTGCCTATAATCTCACCCTTCCTTTTCGCGCCTTCCGCTCTCTCGATGTTCGGGGCAGTGATGGCGTCTGTCGGGATAGGTATAGGGGTCCTGTTCGCCTTCGGTTCCTACATGGGAGAAATATCGAAGCAGAAGTGGTGGAAAGCAGGTCTGAGGATGGGTCTGGCCGGTCTGGTCGTCGCGTTGATCAACGTGCTATTGCCGGGCTAGTCGAAGAACTTGCGAACCGATTCCCTGGCGAGCCGGTCGATAATTTCCTGGCCGTTTTCCACCATCATATCTGCAGCAACCGCAACCTTTTCTGGATCAGATATCTCTGGAGAACCCATAAATCTCGCCTTTACATCTCCGTCCACCTGTACCTGGACATCTGAACTCGTCTCTAGATCTTCAATGATGTTCGTTATCTCCTTATCAGGATAGTGCCAGGGATATATCAACTTCATCTCGATAGGAGAGGTATCCGCAGGATCGTACCTGAAATCCATGCGACCAGTGATATCAGCCTCTCCCATCCTTTCCTCGTATTTACGTTCAGGATCCTGAGCAGGGATCTCGACATTCCCCTGGTAATCTATCACCGCTCTGATAGAGCTGATCGCTCCGTCTTCAAGTTCCTCCACAGGACGATAGTTGCCTGACTCACCGTCCAAGAAGAATGCTCCGTACGACTCCATCGCAGATATAAAGGAGTCCCTGCCTTCCTCATAAGAAGAGGTATCGGTAGCCATAGAGCCCTCTGAGACGGTAAGGATTAGCTATCATTAAGAACTTTATGGGTGGTCAACCCGCATAGTACTCTCCTGAATCCCTTTGCTCCCGGTCCTTTCTACTACCAGGCTTGTTGGCTCTCGGCCTCGCGGTCTCCGGATCTCTCCGGAAGGTAACTTCCATCGTCTCGAGGAACTGGTTGACACCGGCTTCAGCGCCTCGGGGCTCTGTACCGTAACCCTCTTCTCCTGGATTTCCTTCAAACACTATAGCCCGATCCGACACGTAATCGAGGAGTAAAAGGTCGTGATCGATGACCATGCAGGATGTCTCCTCTTTCTCCACGAAGGTCCGCAGGTTCTTCGCCAGAGAGACTCTCCTGTCAACGTCAAGATAGGCAGAGGGCTCGTCCAGCAGATAGATATCCGCGTCCCTGGCAAGGGCGAGAGCTACCCCCACTCTCTGTAACTCTCCACCTGAAAGGTCCTGCACCCCTGATTCGTACAGCGTCTCCAGGTCGAACGGTTTCTTTATACGGGACTTGAACCTCTGGGAGTAGATGTCAGCTTCCTTTGATAATCGCTGTCTCACTGTCCCCTCGAAATCAGTGTCTATGTACTGGGGTTTATAGGAGATATTGGCCCCCTCAGGGACCTTCCCACCATCAGGTTCCATCGCCCCAGCCAGCATCTTCGCGAACGTTGTCTTACCCAGCGCGTTCCTTCCAAATATACCGATCACTTCCTGCTCGTGGATGGATCCTCCCGAAGTTTCGAGAGAGAAGGAGCCGAAATCTTTCTCTAAAGTAGGGAAGGACAGGACCTCATCATCCTCTACCACTTTCCTCTCCTTCCGAGTATGGAAGTCGATAGACTCCTCTCTGATCTGGAGGTTCTGTTCGGGCAGCTTACCCTCCAGGAACCGGTTTATGCCTTTACGGACTCCCATCGGGTCGGATACGACACCGAATCCACCAGGCTCACCGTACAGTAGATGGATGTTATCGGATAACAGGTCGAGGGTGGCGAGGTCATGCTCCACGACCATGACCTTCCTGTCCTTCACAACATCTCGCAACAGTCTTGCCAGCTTCAGCCTCTGGCCGACATCCATATAGGAGGACGGCTCATCCACTAGGTACAGGTCTGCGTCCTTCAACAGGGTGGCGGCGACCGCCACTCTCTGTAACTCCCCGCCTGAAAGCTCTCCAAGGTCTCTATCCGATATATCTCTAAGTTCCAGCCGCTCCATCAGGTCTTCGAGCGCATCTCTCTCATCGTTCTTCTCGAGTAACTCGATAACAGTTCCAGAACTCTCTTCAGGGATGCGATCGACCTGCTGGGGTTTGTAGGCCGCTTCGACCCCTCCATCCTTCAGAGCTTCGAGGTGGTTCTGGATCCTCTGGCCCCTGAAATCCTCTATAATCTCGCCCCATCCACTCTCCTCTGAGTAATCTCCGAGGTTCGGTTTGAGAAGCCCCGCGAGGATCCTCAAGGCAGTGGACTTTCCTGTACCGTTCCTGCCGAGCATCCCCACAACTTTACCCTCTACAGGAGCGGGAAGTTCGTACAGACGGAAAGAGTTCTCTGCGTACTGGTGGATCAGCTGACCTTCTTCAGTCGGCAGCCTCATGATCTTTATCGCATCGTTCGGTATCTTCTTCTCTATCAGACGGTGTTCCTCCATCACGTTCTCCTGGTCTATATGTAGCTCTCCTTCATCGTCGACATGGAAGCCTTCACCACGACCTGAACGGTTCAGAGGGTCGTACTTGACAGCTATATCCCTCACTTCATCGGTCACCTTGTCCTGGTCGATGACCGCGATGTACTTCTCCTTGTCCAGTTCTGACATGATTGAAACTTGACCTCCTGGCTTAAAGGTTTACTCGTAACTGAGAACTATCATCTCTCCTGTTAGATCTTCGACTAGATCCCGGAACTCCTCCTTGGTGAAAGGTACACGTGGTTCATAGTCCTCGTCCACGGTCACCTTTTTTTCCTCCCCGTCCGGCCTGTAAACTGTTCTTATCCCCTCATATTCCACAGGAGAGAGAAGCTTATCAACAACCTCAGTGACCTCGCCTGTATCCTCCACGACACGGATAGACTTATCGAACTCGTCCGCTATCTTTTTCACCACACGTCCGTCCCTACCAACGACCTTCGGACCGTCACCTTTGCCTGTCAATATAACTACAGCGTTGGAGGTCTGGACCGTCCTCTTGATGGTGATGTCCTCGAGAGTCCCTATCTTGTCAGAAAGCCGGTAGAGAAGCCGGGATAAATCCACATCTACTTGAGTGATATCGCCATCATCGAGCTTCGACCTGCATCCGTTGCAGAGTATGTCATCGTTCTCCAGGCAGACACTGCATAGCGGTGTTTGCATCCTCTGTAGTAGAGGGAAAGCGAATCTATTTAAAAGCGTTTCCTGGGCGGATAAAAGCGTTGGAGGCTACAAGGAACTATGAAGCTCGGTATCGTTGGAAAACCGAACGTGGGCAAGTCCACCTTCTTCCGCTGTATCTCGGATGTTAAAGCAGAAGTCGGAAGTTACCCTTTCACGACTGTCGACCCTAACACAGGTATAGGTTACGTGCGGGTTGAGTGCGCGTGTAACCGGCTTGAAACAGGATGCGATGCGGACAGGTGCCACGGAGGGAAGCGGTTCGTTCCCGTTAACGTTTCCGACGTTGCAGGTCTCGTACCTGGAGCTGCGGAAGGACGGGGGATGGGGAACGAGTTCCTGGACTCGGTGAGGGAGGCAGACGTATTGATCCACGTGCTGGATGTTTCAGGGAGGACAGACGAGAAGGGGGAACCAACGGAGGATTACGATGTTTCGAAAGACGTCGAATTCGTGGAGAACGAGTTCGATTCCTGGATGCTATCGCTTGTACAAGACCGCTGGGACGAGCTCCTGAAAGGTATGAGGAGCAGTGATCTCCAGCCGGAACAGGTGATAGCCGAGAAGTTCTCCGGTCTCGGCATCGGGAGGAGAGAGGTTGGAAGTGCACTCGACGCGGACAGGTCTGAGATGGAGGACTGGGGCGAGGAGGAGCTTGAAGGGTTCGTAAAGGAACTGAGGCAGGAGGCGAAACCTGTGTTATACGCGTGCAACAAGGTAGACGTTCCCTCGTCCGAAGACAACCTGGAACGTTTGAGGGAGGAGTTCCCGGAAAGGACCTTCGTACCGATGAGCGCACAGGCAGAACTGACTCTTCAGGGGGCGGAGGACCAGGGAAAAGTTGAATACGTTTCCGGCGATAACGGTTTCAAGGTTATCGGAAAACTGACTGGGGAACAGGAAGAAGGGCTGGAACATGTGGAGGCGTTGATAGACAGGCACGGAGGAACAGGCGTCCAGAGAGTCCTGCAGGACGCGGTCTTCGACCTTCTAGACATGATAGTGGTATACCCTGTCGAGGACACAGGGAGTTACGAGGACCAGCACAGTAACGTGTTACCAGATGCTGTACTGTTGCCGAGCGGCTCGACACCGCTAGACCTGGCCCGGGAGATACACAGCGATATAGCCGAGGGCTATGCGAAGGCTGTTGACGCGGAGAGCGGGAGGGCTATAGGGAAGGAAACGGAACTGGAAGGCGGGCAGATAGTGAAGATAGAAACGGGCTAACAGCCTGCTACCGGCCCCCCTCTCTTCCAGACTCTCGTTCTATGAATCCCTGAAACCGTATCTTATATATGTCACACCTGAAAAACTTTTTTTAAATGAGTGTGGTATAATATCCGGAGGAAAGATTTACAGGTTATAGCCTCGTGAATGTGACGATGAACACGGTTGTCGGGGCAACAGTCTTAATGGCGGTGTTAGTAGTAGTCCTGACCCTCTCTACCGGAACCTCACAGGCCGTTCCAGATATCTCTGATATCTCTGACTTCAAATCCTCTTCAGTGAACGATATGGAGTCTACACAGGATACTGATCAAGAAAATACTGATGAGAACACTGACGAAGAGACGGAAAATGGAGATTCTCAAGGCTCTATACAGGAGTATGAAACGATTGGTGGCGGGTCGCCTTACATCCAGAAGGTTGAGTCGGAAGGAGGGCAGACCTTCTGCAGCTCTTCAAGCGGCGATATTGTGGTCCAAGAAGGTAGTCTGACTGGTTTGAAGGATGCTTTAAGTATGGCAGGTCAGGATGACGTGGTCTACATCCCGGGGGATATGACTATCGATATGGAGTTCAACACCCAACTTCAGGTGCCGGAGGGCGTGACAGTTGCCAGTAACCGAGGATGCAATGGCGCTGAGGGCGCACTTATCACGACGGATATGAAGCAGGAGGATGACTGGGTCGGTGCCGACGAGATAATCCTGAGCGACAACACACGCATCACCGGGTTGAGATTGGAAGGTCCCTATGGCGAAAGTGATTTTTTTGAATTCAAGGATGACTACACCAACGGTATAGAAGCCGGAGGCGCTTCAAATGTTGAAATCGATAATGTAGAGGTTTACGGCTATCCCAACGGTATCCACGGCGGGGATTTACATGTACATCACAGTCATATCCACCACAACTCCGAGGAAGGTCTCGGATACGGGATCTCATCTCCGAAGACAGGATCGTTAATCGAATACAACTATATGGACTATAATAGGCATCATGTTGCGGGAAGTGGAGACAGCGATGTGGGCTATATTTTCCGGTATAACGTTATAGGGTCTCACGGTATGATACACTCTCTCGACATGCATCCGCCAGGCGGAGATACAATCAGGATACACCACAATACGATCAAGTTCCAAGGAAACGCAAACGTCAGAATTAGAGGCATCCCAGAAAACATCGCCGAGATACACCATAACTGGTTCTATAATGATATAAGCCCCTGCACCGGTGAAGGGCACTGTGCTATAAACCAGCGGGAGGTTTCAGAATTTACTAATTTAGATTTCTATGAAAATCATTACGGTACCAGTGAACCGGCCTGTGGAATAGGGGCGCCCCGCGAAGGATGCCCTCCTCCTTAAGAAACAGAGTCATGAAGATAAATCGGACTACTTCGTTCTCAGTTCGACAACGTCCTCATCCTGCAGGACGTGGTCCTCCCCCACCTTTTGCTCCGGAAAGTCCGCGCTGGAACCCCAGATCCTCGCGTGCTTGAAGTTGGAGAAGTCTCCCGCAAGAGTATCAAGGACTTCTCCTATCGTGGAACCTCTATCGACTATCAGCGGCTCCTCCCTGTCCGGATCCTTACCCGGCTTCTTCATATAGACCCGCATGAACCGAAGTTTCTCCCATATCCTCTTCTTGAGTTCCTCGACACCTTCACCGGTCTCTGAGGAAAGCATGACAGCTCCAGGGAACTGGTCCTCCAGATCTTCCATCTCCCCTTCTGATACCTCATCAACCTTGTTTATCGCTCTCACTGAGGGCATATACTCGCGGTTATCGGAGAGCGCGTCCACCAACCTATCCAGATCCAGGTCCTCCCTAAGGATCACTGAAGCGTTTACGAGACCCTTCTCCCTCAGAAGTTCCTCCACAGTCTCCATGTCAAGCCCTGACTGATCAACAGTACTCTTCACGGTCATCCCCCCGGAATCTTTCCTCGTGATCTTGACTTCCGGCGGCTCCTGGTCCAGCCTCAGACCCGCATCGTAGAGCTCCTGCTCCATCTCCTCGAACCCGGAAAGCTTCTCCGGGGAGGCCATCATCAGTACCAGATCGGAGTTCCTGACCACGGAAAGGACCTGCTTCCCTCCTCCTTTTCCCTGGGCTGCACCGCCTATCAGCCCTGGAACGTCGAGGAGCTGGATCTTGGCGCCACGGTACTCCAGCATCCCTGGCACGACTTCCAGAGTTGTGAACTCATAGGACCCGGTCTCGGAGTCAGCGTTGGTTATCTGGTTGAGGAGCGTCGACTTTCCTACCGAAGGAGGACCGACTAGCGCGACTGTCGCATCACCCTTCTTCTCTGCAGAGTAACCGGTGTAACCTCCTCCTGTCTCTTTTGATCTCTTCTCCCGCTCCTCCTTCAATTCAGCGATCCTGGCCTTGAGCCTCCCACGCTCCGTCTCTGTCGCCTTGTTAACAGGGGTCTCCTCCAGCTTCTCCTTCAGCTTCTGTATATCGTCATCGATGCCCATGTAGAGCAACTCCCGAGAAAAGGTTAAGAAAACCCCGACCGGTTTAAAAGCGTTCGTGGGGAAGAGCGAAAAGAGAGATAACCACTTTAAAGTTACAAATTTTCACTCAAACAAGGCTTTTCTCCCCGCATGAAAGAGTCGTTTATAAAGATTTGAAACATACGCCAGTAAAGGTGGTTCTTTTGACAGAAAAGACAGAGATAGACGATCTAGATAGAGAAATCCTAAACGTGCTACTTGAAGAAGGCAGGAAATCTTTCAGACAGGTAGCAGAGGAAGTGGACTCGACACCTGCAACGGTCATAAACAGGGTCGAGAGGTTGCAGGAAGAAGGAGTCGTCACCGGTTACAGTGCGGATGTCGACTACCGGAAGCTGGGATACGATGGGCTCGCAGCTGTGGAGGTCGTCTACAGGGGAGGATCCCTGGACGAACTCAAGGATCAGGTGAAGGAGTATAACAATGTGGTCAGCGCCTACACAATCACAGGAGACACCGATCTACTCCTCCTGGTGAAGTTCAGTGACAGGGACGATCTCAACCGTTTCGTGCAAGAAGAGCTGGCAGGTTCGGGTAAGGTGGACAAGACCATAACACATGTCGCGCTCGAGGTTCTGAAGGAAGGGGAAGAACCTCCGCTCTGAACCTTCGTAACCTCCGGGTGAATGGATTTTTATATCTCCCTTGCGAATAGGTGTATAATCGGTGTAAGGCATGTTTAGGAGCATCAAAAGGTTCTGGAACAGTCTATTCGGTTCAGAAAGCGATATCTCCCTCGGTATCTACGGACCTCCCAACGCTGGTAAGAGTACTCTAGCCAACAAGATCTCCGAAGATCTTACAGGTGAGGAGTTGAGTAATGTTTCGGAAGTACCACACGAAACGAGAGAAGTGGAGAAGAAAGAGAAGGCAGTGCTAGAATACGACGGTAAGAAGGTGCAGATGAACCTCCTCGACATGCCTGGCATCTCCACCAAGGTCGACTTCAAGGACTTCACACAGTACGGGATAGATGAAGGGGAAGCCAAGAACCGTGCGAAGGAGGCAACGAAAGGAGTTGTAGAGGCTATAAAGTGGCTGGACGATGTCGATGCCTGCCTGGTCCTCTTCGACTCGACCGAGGACCCATACACCCAGGTAAACGTCACAATCGTCGGGAACCTGGAGGCAAAGGATATCCCTATCCTGGTGGTAGCGAACAAGATCGACAAGGAAGATGCGGATCCGGAAGCTGTGAAGGAGGCATTCCCACAGCACCCGTTCTTGGAGATATCTGCGAAGGAGGAAGAAAACATCGAGAAACTTTACAAGGAGATAACCCACCGCCTGAGCTAAAATGGACGGGATCCCGATAGAGTTCGTCGCCAAAAGCAGACTCCAGGATAAAGAGTTCGCAGACAAGCTGGACCTGATCCTGGAAGAGGTGCAGGAGGGCAAGATACTGATCCTGGAGGAGACGCTGTCACCGCAGGAGGAAGGCCGTTTGATCCAGGGAGCGATGGAGAGGGCTGGAGAAGAATTCCCCGGCATCGAGTTCTCCACTCTGGAAGGTCACGAAGATGTTTTCGACAAGTTCTTGAACAATATCTATGACGTTGTAGGGAGGAACAGGAGGAGAGGACTGACGATAGTCGGGAACTCTGATGTGATGGGGGAAGTAGAAAAACAGGAGGATTCAGTGTCATTACTGGCTACAGCGGAGGAGGACTAGAATGGCTCACAGGTGCATGAACTGCGGGAAGGAGTACGAGGAGGGTGACGACGCGCTTATAGCGGGGTGCGAAGAATGCGGCTCCACTCTTTTCCTGTACGAGCAGGAAGGGGAAGAGGAGCTCGACACGTCCGAACTGACCGAGGAGAAGAAGTCAGTGATGGACGAGATAGACAAGTTTTTGAGGGACGTTAAGAGCCGTGTGACTCCTGCCGATGATTTCCAGTTCGACCTGCAGTCCATCACGGTGAAAGAGGACGGCGTTTACGAGATAAACGTTCAGAAGCTTCTCGAAGAGATCCCGCTTATCGTGGAGATCAAAGACGGTGAATACCGCCTCCACCTCGCCTCGGTGTTCAGCAAGGGTAAGGAGAAGGGCCTGAAACTGGAAGATCTGGATCTTGACGAGGAGGTCAAGGAGAAGATCCGGGAGAACCACTCCGCGTAACTGATTTAATGGTGGATACCCCTTTCTCTGGTATGCCTATAAAGTGGCTTGAAGAGACAGGTGAGGAGAGAGTCGTTGGTAAAAAAGGTTCTAGCCTATCGAGAGCGAAGGAATCCGGTCTTGAGGTCCCCCGGGGTTTTGTTATCACTGCTCCTACATTCGAAGATTTTGTGCAAGAGAGAGATCTGGAGGAGCGGATACAGAAGATCCTGGACCGCACGGACAGGAACGACCTTGAGAGCGTGAGGAGGGCAGAGAACCAGATAAGGTCACTCATAGAGGATGAAGAGGTCCCGGAGGAAGTGAGGGAGGAGATAGAGGAGGCTTACGAGAAGATCAACATGAGCGAGGAGGTGAGGAGCGCGGGCGAGGAAGCTGTCGATCTCGTCGGTGGTCAGAGGGAGACGGAGTTCGTTGCGGTACGGTCCTCTCCCACAGGTGCGAGGATTCCAGGGGCGCATCACTCGGAGCTCAACGTGAACGGGAAGGACGCGGTCATAGACGCTTTGAAGGACTGCTGGGCCTCACTATATTCTTCGGAAGCGCTTAGCATGGAGGAGGAGCTGGGAAGCATCCATTCCATGGCGGTCATAGTGCAGAGGATGGTGGAACCGGAGGTCTCGGGTTCCGCGTACAGCAGTGATCCTCTGGGAAGAGAGGAGACTCTCGTGGAGTCGGTCTGGGGTCTCGGGACAGGACTCTCTTCAGGTACGGTGACCCCTGACAGGTACCTGATAGACGAGCGGGGAGAGGTGCAGAGCAAGGAGATAGCCAACAAGGGCTGGAAGATAGTCAGGGATCCTACATCAGGCAAGAACCTGAAGCAGAGAGTTTCCGGTAACAAGAGGGATTCTGAAAGCCTGGAAGATAATCGCTACTCAGAACTTGTCGAGACCGTGAGGAAAGCTGAGAACACTCTCGGGGGAGATGTCAAGGTCGACTTCGCCCTGGCCAGGAACGGTGTCCAGATCCTGGACGTGGAGAAGACTCAGGCTTCTGGCGGTGAAGGGCGGGAGAGGGAAGGTGTCGTACGGGGGATAGGAGCGTCTCCGGGAGAGGTCGAGGGAGAGGTGAACGTGATATACAGCGATACCGACATCGAGAAGATAGAGGATGAAGAAGTGGTCGCCTCTGTGGAGGCTGCGGAACGGCTTATACCTATTTTACACAGGGTCTCAGGTATAGTTTCGGATGAGGGAGGGGTCTCATCCAACCTTTCAGTTCTCGCCCGGGAACTCGGAGTCCCTGCGATAGTCGGGACCAAGAACGCGACCGACATGCTGACACGGGGGGAGACCGTGACAATCAACGGTTACACAGGAACTGTTTTCGAAGGAGAGAAGGAGAGTGCGGAGGTGGAGGTCAGCCAGTCTTCAGTGGGAGAGGCTCCCCTGACCGCGACCCATGTTAAGGCACTGAATTCTGTTTCTCCAGATGCTGAAGGGGCTGTAATCCCTGATTATATCAACCCGAGGAAGGCGGAGCAGGTCGCGAGAGAATATAGGCCTGAACGGGTTTGGATCCGTACAGACCCGAGAGGTTTCGACCAGCCGAACCTTGGAGTTATAGGGAGGAGAGAGGACGAGGCGGACGGTGTCGTGCTGGAATCCTACGGGAACGTTATGAGGACGCCAGACCTGGTGACCAGCGGAGTCTCGTTCCTCGGGATCGATGTCGGCTCGCTGGAGGATGATGGTGGAAGGGAAGCGCTGATGAACGCTGTGGAGAAAGTAGGGGAAGAGGCAGAGGGTGCGGAAACCGCTGTACTAATGGATGAGACTGATCCCGGATGCGTGGAGAAGGCGGTCCAGAGCGGTATCGACACGGTCGCGGTCCCGGAACACGAGGTCTCCAGGGCAAGGAGGGCTGTGGCGAAGGCGGAGAGGAAGTTCATGCTGGACAGGCTGAGGGAGCTGTAACTCCTTTTTAAAGCTCTGAGAAAGTTTCTCACATATGGAACTCGAAGAGGCGCTGGATAAGGTGGAAAGAGAGGGCTACGAGAGTGTAGGGCTCCAGGGACCTGCCGGCCTGAAAGGAGAGATGCTGGAGATAGCAGAGGAACTGGAGGATAGGGGTGTGGAACCACTACTGCTTGCAGAGGCCACGTTCGGCGGCTGCGACCTGGCGGACCACAAGGTGGAGGAGCTGGGAGGTGAGGCACTGGTACACCTCGGCCACTCACCGTTCTACCTCGGCAGCGGAGAAGTCAGTGGCGACAACATCGATGTTTTACACGTCCCGTACCGGCTGGACCGCGACTTTGTACCCGTACTTGAGGAGGAAGCGGACAGGATAGAGGAGGAGAAGCTCGGAGTCCTGACCACTGCGCAGCATACGGAGAACGTTGATGAAGTCATGGAATGGTTGAACGAGAACGGGTTTGATGCGGTAAGAGGGGGAAAAGGTTCCCGTGTCAGGAACGAGGGACAGGTGCTCGGATGTGATGCGGGCGCCGCACTTTCTATAAAGGACGAGGTGGATGCGTTCCTCTATGTTGGATCTGGAAAGTTCCACCCTGAACAGATAGCCAGGCACGGGAAGACCTACGTGCTCGACCCGGTACAGAATAATCTAGAAGAGTTAGAAGCGCTCTCTCAGGACGAGTATCTCCAGCAGCAGTACGCAAGAGTTCTGAAGCACAAGGATACGGAGAACTGGGGCGTGATAGCGACGATAAAAGAGCAGCAGCCCGGGACCGTTGTTGATTACGTTAAGGACAAGCTGGAGGAGCACGGAAAGAACGTGCACGTGTTCGTGGGCGACAGGATAATGGAGAGCGACTTCAAAGGTTTCGATATAGATATCTTCGTCAATACCGCCTGTCCTAGGATGGTGGATGACTTCGAGGATTTCACGTTAGTGAATCCTGAAGCACTGAACGTTCTGGACGAGGTCCGGGATTGACTATTCCTCTCCCAGGATCTCATCGATCTCGTCGGACGCTTCCCCCCTCGTCATCTCTTCCAGCTCTTCCTCTTCGTAACCTCGATCCCTGAGGATGTCTCTCTGCTTGTCGCTGACCGACTTGGAACGCCATTCTTCGCGGTCCTCCTCCTCATCTGGCTGTGGAAAGCCTCGCCTCTGCTCGCCTATCTGTTCAGTCCTGCGGTCCCTCCCTATCTCTGCAAGAACCGCTTCTGTCAGTTCGGCAGCCTCCTCAGAATCCATACCCTCCTGTCTCAACTCTGTATAGACGTGTTTCGCGGTCTCAGTCCACCTTTCAACGTCTTTATCGGCCATGCACCAGTTTTCCTCTCAAAGCTTAAATCAGCGTGGCCCTACACAAGGTTATGGACAAGACACGGCTCCAGATGCTGCTCTCGCGCCTGAAACCCCTGGAGGACCCGGATGCAGAACTGGAACAGTACCGCACCTCTCCTGATATCGCTGCAGATGTTCTCAACCGGATGGAGCTGGAAGGAGCATTGGAAGGAAGAGCTGTGGACCTGGGATGCGGGAACGGCGTATTCGCCATCGGTGCAGGTCTTTTGGGTGGAGAAGCATTAGGTATCGACTCGGACATGGAAGCGGTGGAGACGGCGAGGGAGAACCTGGAGAGGGTTGAGGAGGAAACAGGAGAGAATCTGGATGTGGAGTTCAAAGAAAAGGATGTTAAGGACCTGGAGATGGATGCAGAAAGCGCTGTCACAAACCCTCCTTTCGGGGTTCAGAAGCGGGACATGAACCGGGTCTTTCTCCGTGCAGCGTTCGAGACCGCTCCCCTTGTCTATGCAATCCTCCACAGATCGGAGATTAACCCACGGGAGACACAGGAGTTCCTGCAGAACTTTGCATCGGACAACGGTTTCGAAGCGGACGTTGTCGCCACGTACGATTTCCCGCTCCCGAGGACCCAGGAGTTCCACGAGAAGGAGAAGAAGTATATAAAAGTGGACCTGTACCGCTTCTTACAGGTGTAAGAATTGGAACTAGATGTGCGTGAACAGGACGGTAAATTGATTGTGGCGCCTTCGGAACGGAACCACACTATGATGACTCTCCTGAAGCAGCCTGTCTGGGATGCGGGTGGGAAGGCCGGTTACAACCAGGGGCATCCATACGAGGGTAGCGGTGGAGAACTCGTTATCGAAGCCGAAGACCCTGAAGAGGTTCTCGAGGAGGCTGTAGAAACGGTACGGGATGAGCTGGAAGAGTTCAAGGACGCTTTCTGATCATACCTTCTCGACTTCTTCCTTCCCGATCAGGTACCTCACGGTCAGGTATACGAGGAACGCTATTATCAGGAAGTCAAGTAACGCACCTATGATGTGGCCGATCCCGAACTCAGCCTGGTAAAGCGTCACGGTGGCTTCTCTCCAGCTCTCTCCGGGAAGGATCACTCCTATGATAGGCATCAGTACGTTTTCCACGAACGCATTCACCAGGTCCTTCGCCGCTGTACCGATAACGATCGCTATGGCCAGCCCGATAACGCTGTACTCCTTCAGGAACCGGATGAAGTCCTCGGATACCTCCATAAAAAGGTTTTTTCACCCCCGATTATTAATGTTATCGCGAACAGTTTCTTCCATGAGAGCTGTGAAGGACGAGGTCAGGCTTCTAGGGGTTGATGATGCCCCGTTCGAGTTCGAGGACGAGACTACAGAACTGGTCGGGACTGTCTTCCGTGGAGGCGACTATATCGAAGGAGTTCTCGTGGAAGAGGTCGAGGTGGACGGGTTCGACGTGACCGAGAAACTGTTGAAGATGGTGAACGAGAGCAGGCATAAAGATCAGATCCAGGCGGTCCTGCTTGATGGTGTAACTTTCGCGGGTTTCAACGTTGTCGACCTTGAAAAGGTCGCGGAGGAGGGGGAAGTGGGTGCGATAGCGGTGAGCCGGAACGAACCGGACAGGGAGAGGATGGACAGAGGCCTGGATAACGTGGAAAAAAAGCAGGAGAGGAAGGAGATGATAGATAAAGCTGGGGAGGCGAAGCGGCACGAACAGGATGAAGGCCCGGTGTTCTTCCAGCATTCAGGTATCTCGGAGGAGAAGACACGAGAAGTTCTGGAGCTGGCGAACGTCCGCGGAGTCCTTCCGGAACCGGTGCGCGTATCGCATCTCATAGCCGCAGGTCTAAAAAGCGGCGAATCAAAGGGAAGTGCATAGATATGGGGTTGAAGAACGATGTCGCTTTCGTTGCTGTAGCACTACTCCTGGCCTACGGGATCTACCAGACTGTAGGTCTAGCTCTGGGGACGCAGGTGCCCGTGGTGGCAGTCACTTCGGGTTCCATGGAACCGAACCTTCACCGCGGAGACATGATAGTTGTCGAGGGAGAACCATGGGAGGAGATAGAGGTCGGTGAGATAATAGTTTTCGAATCAGGAGACATGCCGGTACCGGTTATCCACCGGGTTATAGAGAAGAACGAGACAGCTCTCCAGACTCAAGGGGACGCACTGAATACCCAGCACGAGTTCGAGAAGCACATAACCGAGGACCAGGTGATGGGGACAGCCCTTTTCTCGATCCCGATGATAGGCCACGTGAAACTGGTGCCGACCTGTTTCTACCTCCAGATCCAGCGGAATAATGTCCCTCCCACGATCTGCTGAAAAATCTACTTTTAAGCCTTCAGTGCCGTTTCCCACCACATGAAGCTGCTAGGCCGGTTCGAGACGGTGGAAAGCTATCCCGCCATATATGACCCTGAGGCGGACGCAGCAGTGGTTTCGGACCTGCATCTCGGTCTCGAATCGCTGATGGCTGAAGGCGGGGTATTCATGCCGAAGTTCCAGCTGAAGGAGATGAAGGAGGATCTTGAGGAGCTGCTGGAACAGACCGGTGCGGAGAAGCTTATCGTCCTGGGAGACGTGAAGCACGAGTTCTCCGAAACCTCGAAAGGAGAAAAGGAGGAGGTTCAGGAACTGCTCGACTTTCTCTCCGACAGGGTAGAGGAAGTACTGTTGGTCAAAGGAAACCACGACAACTATCTTATATACGCTGTAGAAGATTACGATCACGTGGAACTGGAGGACAGATTCGTGCTGGAGGACGCGCTCTACATCCACGGACATGAACTGGTCGAGGACCTGGAGACCTTCGATGCCTCTTACGTAGTTATCGGACACGAGCATCCTGCACTAGCGCTGAAAGACGAGGTCGGTGTAAAGGAGAAGCTCCCCGCATTCCTCTACGGTGAGATGGATGACGGGAGGGAATTACTGGTGCTTCCTGCGTTCTCCAAACTGGCAGATGGTTCCCAGGTCAACCAGGTGAGTGAGGAGGAGCTGATGTCACCGTTCCTGAAGCAGAAGATAGATATAGGCGAGATGGAGGCAGTAGGTGTTGACAGGGAAGCAGGACTCTTCGAGTTTCCCTCGCTCCGTAAACTGCGGTAGCAGTTTACGTCGATCGAGTTAAATCGCATCTTTCTCGGAGAAAGATGCTCGAACATCGTTCCGGAGGAACGATGTGATCTCCGGTTTATCGAGCTCCGTAAACTGCGCTAGTGCAGGATGTTACCCTCTTCGTCAGGATCGTAGATATCGGCTTCGTTCTCCTCCCTCTCCTCTTCCTCCATCTCTTTCAGTTTCTCCTCCTTCGCCTCTTCTTTCAATTCCTTGAACCTCTTGCTGGCCATGTCCTCTTCTGATCCATCGGAAGATTTCTCTTCTTCTCGAGGTTGCCTTACCGGTGAAGGTTCCGGTTCAGGGGAAGCCTCCTTCCTCTCCGGAGAACCTGTTTCGGCGGGAGAACTTTGATCTTCCACCTTCTCCTCCCCCGGCTGTATGTCCAGTCCTTTAAGTCCTGAATCTTCGGAACTTTCCTTTCTTTCAGGACTCTCGTCACTCTCCAGCTTGGACTTGATCTTGTCCGCGGGGTCCTCCTCGAATTCCATATGAAAAGGATATGACTGCTTATTTAAAACAGTCCCGGGAGTAACGCCATTAACCCGGGAGATGAACCTGCTTTGAGCCCGTAATAGGCCACGAATCCCAGGAAGCTTTCGTAAGTCAGGAACCCTAGGAACGAGTAGATAGCGAAGGTCCGGATGTTCAACCGGGCGATCCCTGCCGGTACTGCTGCCCATCCACCTATCCACGGGACTATCCTGAGGAAGTACATACTGAGCCTACCGTGTTCAACCACGATCCAATCCAGAAACCTCCACTTCTTTGAGTTCCTGTCAGAGATTAAACGTTCGCCTGCAAGCCTCGATATCAAGTAGATGACAAAGTTGAACGCTGTTATCGTGGCCGCACCTATGATCGCTATGATTAGAACATCCAGGGGAGAATCAGCAACCTCCAGGACATAAAGAGGGGTAACTGTCTCGGCCGGGACAATTAGGAAGAGAAGGAGCCCTTTGATGGAAGAGGCTCCGATATAGGCCCAGATCCCGTAGGTGGCTATAGCTGTCTCGAGGGCGGAATAGGCAGTGCCCGCGATACCGCTCACAGGGCTGTTCTCCAGCATCTGGAAGAGGTCTATAACAGCTCTTCCCTGAAGGTATCCCAGGGGTGAACCTACTGACAGACCTATCATCAATGCCTGGACCTTCTGGAGTATGGACATCAGGTAGGGGTTCCCCTTCCTGTAATAAATAACCGCGCCCTTTACCCCTTATAGGCCGGTATTCCGGGAGTCGAAACCCTTAAATAGTTGTCAGGCGCAGCCATTTCCAGTGGTAAGATATGGTTGATGTACCGGACGAGGTTGACAAGGAAGATCTGGCATTCCCGCATTCGCGGATAGTAAACATGGTCAGGGACGAGACTAAAGATGGACAGTATGTAAGGAAGTCGGTCTATCATGGACTGAATCTTCTTTTGGGTAACATCGCAGAGGATATAATCGACAAGCTCGTGCAGACAGATGCTGCGTACATCGAAAAACACGATCTCGACCGCGCCTCGCGGAAGTACGAGAACATCGAGGAAGTGATGGAGGAGAAGGAGAGGATCATCAAGCATCTCCGCGCGTTGGAGGAGGACGTGAACAAGCTCTCAAGGGACATCGAACGTGCCGGGATGGACTAAACGCATCCGAGCGTCAGCGAGGATGGAACCGCGATGAACTTCAAGTGGAAGTCACCTGCTTCCATCGGAAGCAGGTTCAAACAGCGTTCCAGGGGAACAATGTGGGGCGCCTCTTAAGATGGAATGGGTGAAAGCAGGTAAGAACGAGTGGAGGCTCTCATCCCCTGATTTTGAAGGAACTGCTGTTCTCAACCAGACCAATGAAGGTTACATCGCATTGGTCAGAGTAGAGGAGAAGCAGTTCGACATGGAACTTTTGAACGACCGCGAGTTCTTCGAGAAGGAGGAGGAAGCGATGGAGTTTCTCAGGGACAGGATGGACCGGGACAGTTACTGAATCTTCTACACTCTTTTTATTAGCACCAGAATTCCAAAATGCTTATATATAACTTCCTCTAAGTAACAACATATGCTTGGTGGGGTGGACTCCTGGGAGGACACTGGAATAAGCGGGATCCTGGGAGACCCAGACGACGATCAGAACAGCTGGAGATCTGTCCCTCAAGGGATATCTCGGGCCTACGAAGAAGATGTCAGTGATCAAGACGAAGGAGTTTCAGAATCCCGAGATCTAGACTACTGGGAACCGGAAGAGAAAGGAAGCAGTGGCGCGGGACTCGATCGGGGTTTCAATCCACAAAAAGATACTCTCCGGAATCGTCAGAGCATACGAGAAAAGAGAAGGTATGAACAGGAAGTCTGGTAGTCTGTAAAACTCGAAATCTTTTTAAGGCAGTTCCATGTAGCTTCATGAAGGGCATCCTTGGAAATCGAAAATCTAGCCCGAAAGCTGAGTCGAAAATCCCGGCAAACTCCCGGTTCTTCCACGTTCCTTCACGTCATCGACCGGACTTCCTATCCTTCACATTCCTACAATCTCGTACTGGACAGTGAGGAAGGGTGTTTGAACCCGGAAAATGCCTACCAGGCCAGGCACGGCGAGAACGTCCGTGTTGACGAGGTCAACTCGGAATTCTTCGGCAGTGAAGACCTTCTGGACCCGGCGATGTTCGTCGAGAGGATGGACCGATACGGGGACCTCGAAACGGTGCAGGAAGGACTGGAAGCAGGTGACGGGAACTATCCCACTGTAACACTGGAAAGAGACGGAGAAACAGGAGCGTACCTGGACCCTGAAGCGGTGTAAATCAGGGTTTCAGGCGTTCCCGGACCTGTGAAGAGCCGTCAGTGTTTCCCTCGTATTTCCCGATGCGCACGATTTCGATGTTCCCGAAACCCTGTACCTCAAGCTCCTCCTCCAGTTCTTCAGCATCGCGGTCCTGGTCGTAACCCAGTGTTATGATGTCCGGACGCAGCTCCTCCACGGAGTCGAATATGTTTTTCTCCGAACCGAGGACCGCCCGATCAACCATCTCCAATGCCTGGACCACCTTCCGACGGGACTCCTCGTCAATACCGAGTTCCTTGTCGCTGGAGACACGGGAATCCCGCGCTATAACGACCACGAGTTCATCCCCCAGTGATGCCGATTCCTCCAGGTAATGGAGATGGCCGGGGTGGATGATGTCGAAGGTTCCCTGCGCCATGACCTGTTTCATAAGTGCCGGTTCAGGGTGGAGCTTGAAGAACCTTCCGGAGCAAGTTTAAATCTTGGCTTTAACCAGATGTATATGAGCGCTGAAGAGAAAGCGGGAGCAATCGACCGCGCCCTTGAAACCGGAAACTGGGAACGGATAGTTAACGAAACCCGCGCCAGGTTCAATGAGGATCTCCCCAAGGTCGAGTCCAAGATAGGCGACCAGGGATACGGCGATGTCGAGAGGCAGGGCCGGAGAGTGTCCTACGACCAGGAAGACGGAATCGTCCACGTAATCCAGGAGTACGAAACCTCTGTCGGACCTGTAGAGGTGCTCGCTGAGGTCTCGGAAGAGGAGGGCTACACGGTCGAGATCCATCATCGCAGGAACAGGAACTGAATGGCTTAAATATTTTTGTTATAAATTAGTGGTTAATGTACTCCGGATTCATTGAAACTATCGAAAAATCACCAAGACCGGAAATTATCGCAGGTTTTGACGATTTCATGGAAGAGATCGGGGAGGTCTACACCGAGGCGAACAGCCAGGACATCGAACTCGTTCCTGTAGAACAGAGGTTAGCAAGGGCTTACGCCGGCCCGACCGTGGCAGGCACTAACACCGACAGTACGACATACCACGCCTCCACTCCGGAGAAGGAAGCAAATATAGAAGTCGAGGTCCGGGACTACTCCCGTCCCGACCTGGAAACGATGCTGGAGAATCAAGGCGGAAGTGCAACCATCAGCACGGACGCATCTAGAAACCACCTGAGAGACATTGTTCTGAAACTGGAGGAGGGTTCAGACCTCCTGTTCGACCTTGTCGGGGACGCGGCCTACGACCTCCTGGAACCATACGCGGCCGATTACGAGCGGGACGAGACCGGGAGTGAAAGACGGAGAAGGTTCGTGTTCGAGCGCAGGGACGTTGAGAGACTCTAGGAGAAGAATTTCTCCATCTCCTGCCATGGGGCCTGAGTAACTGTGAAGTCCTCCTCCGGCGGGAACACCTTTCGATAGTTGCCCCAGGTATACCTCTCGTCCATGTAAACAATCACGCCTTCATCGTTCTTTGAACGGATGCACCTCCCTGCGGCCTGCATAGCACGGTTCATAGCGGGGTACGCGTAACCGTAGTCCCAGCCCCGGTCGAACTTGTAGTCGTAAAAGTCGATCAACGACTTGGTCTCCAGGTCCGGACGTTGCAGCGGCAGACCGACAACAAAGACGGCGTTCATCAGTTTCCCGGGGTAATCGACACCTTCACCGAACGACCCGCCG
>JALIDP010000006.1 GCA_022865215.1 Candidatus Nanohalarchaeota archaeon QJJ-7
GAGGGATACACCTCGTACGGAACGCACACTGTCAAGGATTCGGATGACCAGGGTGACTTCACCCTGCACGTACCGTTCGGACAGGCTGTTGCTGGTGCTGCGGTCACCGGAACTGACGGTGACTTAGGCTCTGGTGGCGGTTCTTCGTCCGCTACAGTCGAGTACGAGGCCATGACTGGCATGGGCTCGCTGGCTGACATGGGAATGCTGGACACGGAAGTGTCTGAGAGTGTCCGTAACAGTCAGCATCTGATCCTGGTCGGTGGACCTGCGGTGAACACGTTGGTCTCTGACCTGGCTCAGGACAATGATGATGTCTGGACCCAGAGTGAGTGGGTGGACCAGGCGTCTGAAGGTACTGCGCGTGTGAACGTTGTGAACGATGCGTTCACTTCTGGTCAGCACGCGATGGTTGTCGCTGGTTACAGTGCCAGTGACACGAGAGGTGCCGCGAGGTACATCTCGAACTACGCTGACGTCCAGGATGACCTGGAAGGTCAGAACATGAAGCAGCTGTCTTCCGCGGACTACCCGACCGCTGAGTAAAAGGGGTAGTTGCGCTACGACGGCTGTTCCGTTGGGAGACGGGGTTCTGTCCCTGTCTCCCTTTTTCTTTTCCTTTTTCTTTCTCTCTAGCTCTCTACCTTCCTTCTTTCCAGTCTCTGAACTTCTGTGGCCCTGTTCCAGAAGCCCGTTAAAGTGTGATCAGTTACATGAGAGGAAGTCTGTGGAAACACCGACCTGTTTTAAATAGATGGACTGTGAATGCAGGGGCAGAGATGACAGACGCTACGATCGTAGAGGATATCGTACGACCTTTCGTCGAGGAAGGAGTTTACCGTACCGAGGAGGACGCCTTGAGAAATCTCCGGAACGAAATCATAGAGGAAAAGATAGAGGAGAACCGTGAAGAGATCAAGGAGTTCAGGGAGAAGTACGGAAAAGATTTTGAAGAGTTCACAGAGGACGTCAAAGAAGGCGATACCAGTATAGATAAAGAAGACGACTGGATGCGGTGGGAGGCAGCCAGAAACATGCTGGAAAAATGGGAGAGCGTACAGGAACGCGTGCATGCAGCATGAAACACTTCAGGTTCTGAGAGATAGCAGTATAGTCGAGAATGTGGAGGACATCTCCTTCCAGGGTTACGAGGAGACGTTCCGGCTGGAGGCCAGGGCTATCCTGGTAAACGCGTGGAAACTCGACGTGTTCATCCACAGGACTGAGGATAGAGACCGGTATTCTTTCCACGTTTCAGAAGACGCCGAACTTGTCGTTAGATGGGATAACGCGCCCCACCACCCCGGGATACGTACGCACCCGTATCATAGACATGAGAACGATGAGATCCATCCATCGGAAGAGATGGATGTCAGAAAGGTTCTCAGAGAAATAGGGGAGAGGATGGAGCAGAAGTAACTGCTATAACACTGCAGCCAGCTGACTACCCTACGGATGAGTAAGGTAGTCGCGTTTTTTTCCTTTTCTCTTTAGTTCTCTACTTTCCTTCTTTCCAGCCTCTGAACTTCTGTGGCCCTGTTCCAGAGGCCTGTTACTGTGTGATCAGTTACATGAGAGGAAGTCTGTGGAAACACCGACCTGTTTTAAATAGCTGAGAGTGCAACAGTGGGACATGCCTGAAGAAGTACGTTTGGAGGTTCCTGAAGGGTTTTCAGAGCTGCTTGAGGACAGTGTTATCGAGAGAGGAGCTCTCAGGGAGCTGGCGAAGAGAAGGGTAGAGGAGCTGAGGGAAGAGAGGGAGGAGGCCGAGGAACATATAGAAGAGTTCGAGGAAGAGTACGGAATGGATCTCCAGGAGTTCGAGGACCATATAGAGGGAGAGGAGGTCGGGAAGGAGGAGATCGAGGACTATAACGAGTGGAGCTTCTGGGTCCAGATGCGTGAGAAGAACACCGACCTCATCGAGAAAGCGAAGAGTATACGAGGTTGATTCCTGTGGAGGCCTTTCACAGAGTTATAGATCATTATGAGGATCTGGTTTCTTCCATCGAATCCCTGGATCTGACCGAGAGATACGATCTATTACATTTAGAGGCGCGTATAGTGCTTATCGATGGTTCAGAACTACACGTCTCTGAGGTCTGGAAGGGAGAAGATCTGGAGAAATATTCCTATTACTGGCTGGAAGAGAGCGGGGAAACGATAGTCGGGTGGGACAATGCCCCGCATCACGACGTCGAGACCTTCCCGCATCATCGTCATGAGGGCGGCGAGGTAGAACCCTCCGAACCCATGGACGCTGAGACCGTTCTGAGGGAACTCCAGGACAGGATTCTCTGACCGGTCTTCCGCGGACTACCCTACGGCCGAGTAAGGTAGTTGCGCTTCGGACAGTTTCCGTCGGGGAGCAGGGAACCGTTCCCAGCCTCCATTTTTTCTTTCTCTCTAACTTTCTTTCCAGTCTTGAGTCTTTCTGTGACCGTGTACAGAGAAATAGGATGACCTAGTTACAGTGATGTTCTCGATGATCTCAAAGAGATAGTCTACCGCCAGAAGATCTAGGAAAGGGAAGATGAAGGAGTTCCAAGCACTACCTGACGCTCGCGGTTGGAGGCCAGGGCTGTGAAGACATCACGGTTCCCTAGGTCGTAATCGGCCAGCACCTTCTCCATTGCATCCTGGTACGCCTCCTGTCCAGCCTCGTACGCTTCCTCAACTGTTTTACCTTTGATCAGGGCGCGTGGAGCAGCGTTCGAAGCCTCCATGATCGGTTGCGCGACCCGGTCCTGCAGAGGGTTAGCAGATCTGTTCCCGTTCCAGACCAGTGTGAACTCGCCCTCGTACCCGATGAACGCGTCCGCGTCATGGTTCTCGACACAGCTCCGCCCGAGTTCAGCCGCAGAACGACAGGTCCGGACGTAGAAGAGCTTGTCCGTCGTGGTATCATCGTTCTCATCTTTCACCAGGATCGGTTCGTCTTCATGGCCGCCAACCCGCTCCGCATCCCCGTGACCGTTCAGTACGATCAGTCTTGGTTCAACACCGCCCATATAGCTCTCGAACTTGTCCCTTTTCGCCTCCTCCTCTTCCAGATCGTGCACAGTCAGTCCTTCCTCCTCTGCGTCCTGGATGAGCCTGGTACTCCACTGGTGAAGGTAGAAGACCATGGTCTCGTGGCGTGGCCGGGTGATGAGAAACCTTTCCGGATCCGGCATCGCTATACCTCCTTGAAGGCGCGGAGGCCGGCCATCTGCATCTGCGTGTAGGCCCTGGCCACCTCGTCATCCGTTCCCTGATTCATGTGGTCCTTCAGTTCTTCCTTGGTGAAGGACCCGAGTTCTCCCATACCTATCTCGAGATGGGCCGGCATCGTTTCCAAGCGGTACTTTGCTATCTTGAACTCGTCCTCCGTGATAGTGTTATCCGGCATATTACCCCTCTATATTATGTCCAGCGAATCCAGTTTTTTTAGAATATCGGCGCCTAGATCAGTCTCCTCGGTCACCTCCCGTTTCGCCATCTTCCAGGAGACAGGTTCGTCCTCGAGGACTACCACCGTCTGTTCCCGTTCCTTCATAGGAAGGTTGTTGTACGTCTTCATGAAGCGAGAAGGCAGTTCAGAAGCCCATACATCCGCCTCCTCTGTGGGAGGACTCATAGTTATGTAGGCGCTTGCACGGCTTATAAAAATTCATGTCCTTCCCGGAGAACGGTAGCCGACCGCTGAGTAAAAGTGTTGGTCGCGCCACGACAGCTGTTCCGTCGGAGATTCAGGGGTTCCGTCCCGCCCCTTTTCCTTTCTTTCTCACTCCACTTCCTCTACTCTATACCTCTCTTTTTCACATCCCCTGAGCTTCTGTGAATGTGTACAGAGAACTGTTAAAGTGTGAATGGCCCTGCGAGAGGAGGCCAGTGGAGATATGAAACGATTTTAAATAGCTCCGAGGAGGAAAATTTCTGTATGCCTGCTGAAGCTAAAGCTGTGGAGGCCGGTGTTGAGAGGGAGAAGAAGATAACAGGGATGAAGCTGGAACGGCTCCGGGAGAAGATAGAAGACTTCGAGGAAGACGACGATGTCGAATCAACCCCGGAGATAAAGGGAGAAAAGATTCTGGGAGAGATGTGTGAACGTGTTATTGAGGCTGTCTAAACCATTGTTCCAGAAGCGGAGAACTGAAAGGTCTCGGAAGTGGACCGGTCGGGATTTGAACCCTGAGCTTCCGCAGGATGCGAGGATATCAAATCCCGGAGAGAATGAAATGGACCGGTCGGGATTTGAACCCGAGGCCTCTCCCTGTCTCGCGTCGAAGCCCTCCTCGGAGATAAGAGACCTCCTCTGACCGCTGTCTCTCCTTCAAGGTCGAGAAAGCGGTGTTGCGAAGGGAGCGTTCTAGCCAGGCTGAACTACCGGCCCATATAGCGGGATTCCGCCCGACGGGCGGAAGAGCCCGTTAGGGCGACTGTACTGCCAACTGCTACGGCAGTTGAGGGCGAGGGCCGGGCCGAAAACTGACGTTTTCTTGACGACCCTCGTACGCTTCGCTCAAAGGGCGAGGGCCGGGATTCGAACCCGGGGCGGGAGCGCCACAGGCTCCTAGTTTAAGCCACTCCAAACTCCGTAAGGAGTTTGCGCGTGGTTGAAACGCCACGCATTGGAGTTTAAGCCACTAACCTACCCTCGCCACGAGAAAAGAACAGGTTTTACAGGCTTTTAAAGCATTATTCTGTTTCGTCCTCAACCCATCCCTCGTAGCTCTCGTTCGCCTCGACCCCGATCTCCAGGATCTCAGGCACATCGTAGGGGTGCTCATCCTCCAGTTTCTCCACCAGCTCCTCCGACATACCATCAGAAGTCTTCAGGAAGGCAGCGACCTCGCCCTCACGCTTCTTCTCTCCTTCCCAGGTGTAGACAGAACCGACAGGGAATGAGTTGACGCAGGCAGCGATATCCTCCTCGATGAGGTTACCTGTGATCCTCTCCATCTCAGACCGGTCCGGGAAAGTCACGTAGTAGAGTTTCATGAGTGCGGGAGGCAGGATTTGAACCTGCGAACCCCTGCGGGAAGGGATCTTGAGTCCCTCGCCTTTGGCCACTCGGCCACTCCCGCGCGTTTACGGTTGTCTTCTGGAGCCTTTTAATTCGGGTCTATACTATTATCTGTGCGAGGTAACCCGCGCCGATGTACGAGGCTATCGAGCTCCCCAGGTTCACCAGCATGAATATGAGGAGGAGTCTTAGAGCGGAGTTGGTCCACAGTTCCCTGATATGCTTCACCTCTCCCACCGATTCCAGGTCCCCTACTGTGGGTGGTCTGAACCGGTTCTCCGCGTAAGCAGCCACCAGGCCGGAAGGAAGTGCAGGGTTGATCGAAGTGAACGGGGCCGCCACGAAAGACACGATAGCGGTGAGGAAGTGGGAGCGTGACAGGAGCGCTCCGGTTGCCGCAAGAGTCCCGTTCAGCAGGAACCAGACAGCGAACGCGCGACTGCCCGTCTCGAACCCTATGAAAAGGAAGATGTAGGCCAGCATCCCGATTATAAGTGCAGGGACCCCGTACTCCACCGCCTTCTTCAGGTGCCCCCCTATCTTCCCTTTCCTCCTCCTTTCTGCCACCTTGGAAGGCTCTTCCAGCTCCTTCTCTATACCTTCGATGTGCGCGGCTCCGACGACCGCGACTATCTTCTCCGCCTCCAGCTCCCTCAACCGTTCGGCCATGTAGGCGTTCCGTTCGTCGAGGAAAGCTCTCTTTATCCCTGGATAATGTTCGCCGAGCTCTTCCACCAGTGCAGTTATAGCGTCCTTCTCCTTCAGCTCCTCGATTTCCTCTTTCTCCACATCGACGCTGCTGAAGAAGGACGCGAAGAACTCGGTGGAGAGCTTTGCTTTCTCCCAGACCGAGAGGCTGTCCCGCGCGGAACGGAACGTCTTCGATATATCCCTGTCGATGAGGGAGACTTCCTTACCCGAACCCTCTGCTGCCTGGACAGCCGCGAGCATGTCCGATCCCGGAGCGACCTCCAGGTCCTCTCCCAGTTTCCTCTGGTAGATGGAAAGTATAACGTTGAGAAACAGGAGGGCGCCGTTACCGTCCTCTATGGCCTCGGCCACGTTCTTCTCCTCCCACCCTTTCTCGTCTCTCAGCGACTCGTACCTGTCCTGGTCCAGTTCCACGGCGACGGTGTCAGGCTCTTCCTCCTCTATAACACTGTTCACTTCTTCTGCACTCTCTTCCGAGACATGGGCGGTACCGACAAGCACTATCTCTTTCCCATCGATGGAGACTCGCCGCTTCATGGGTAGGGGACGTCACTGGAAGCTTAAGAAAAGAAAAGAAAGGGGTTAGCAGGTCTGGGCTAGCTTCCTCGCCCGCACCTTGTCCACAGGACGCGACTAGCAGCGTTCTCCCGTGTGTTTTACTGGCTACTTACAGCCCGTCTTGAAGCCTTGAATCGGCAACATGTGTCGGACTGCTCGACGCCTCGAGACAGGATCGACCTATTGCTCCCTGTAAAAAACAGGTGCACCAACCTTTAAAACTCGGAGCCTCCCCTGACCCTAGAATGTCTGTTTTCTGTGAATTTAGTTAATATAGGAATGCCCCGACGGGGATTTGAACCCCGGTCTTCGGCTCGAAAGGCCGAGATGATTGGCCGGACTACACTATCGGGGCCTCGATAGCTCGTCACGGTGGAGAGAAATTTAAAAGCGTCAGAGCTGGAGACTGTTTACATCGTCGGCGGGGTGGTCGTCCAGTTCCTCGGAAGAAGTGGTGGACGGAGAAAACCGTCAGGTTTTCGAAACCCCCGCCTGAGCGTAAGCGGCGGGGTAGTGTAGTGGCATCATTGGACGCTGGGGGCGTTCAGAACCGGGTTCGATTCCCGGCCCTGCCATCTCAAAGAGATGGCGGTACTAGCGTCTCGATGAGATGCGTACCCCTTACATGTCTACTTGTGGGTCTGGTCGGCGTGGAGAAGAGATAATATGATAGGTATAGGCTCTTCCCTACTCCAGTCGATGAAGACCCGGTGATCGGACTCTTCACCTTTTATCTTTAGTTGCCAGATATCCTCAGATTCTATGTATTTCATATCGGGGTGGGAGGGAGGAAAATTCCAGTATTCGAAAATGAGCTCCAGAAGTGAGGCAGAGATCTCGTCCCGTGTATCCTTATTCAGCGCATCGAAAGCGGTAACAAACTCCTGTGTGCAGAGAGACTTATCCTCATACCCTCTCTCGGATAATTTCGAGAGTTCTTCCGGCAGGTGGTTGTTCTCTCGCTCTCCTGATGGATTCCTTGGCATCGTCTGACAGCTCCTTTTCCAGCTTCTTCTCTTCCTTCAACATCTCCAGATCCCTGCTGGACACTTGTTCTTCCATGGAATCCACCGTTTTACAGTCTCTTTTAGAAATTTTTATAATCACCACAAATTTCCATATCTTGATACTTCTCCAATTAATAACAGAAGAGGGAAAGAAATTTACTTTCTACTCCTTCTTGAACGCCGCGACCTCGTCGAGAACGTCCACGTGGGTCAGGAAGATACTCCTGCAGCAGTAACGGTCGAGACCGAGGTCATCGAGAACCTCTCCCGCGTCCTCGTCTCCCTCCTTCGCACGCTCCTCGAACTCATCCCATCTGTCTCCTATGACTTTACCGCAGCTGAAACATCGATTTGGAACTATCATTTTTGTCACCTGTAGCTCTTCTGCTGCTTGTGCCGCGCACCCTGACTGGACTGGGAGGGTTTGCGCGTCTCGGTCCTCCTGAAGTCCTCCACAAGCATGTACCGGTCGTATCCTCTCATATCCTCTTCCAGATCTTCATCGTCCGAATACTCGACAAGCGCGCGTGCGATCGCCATACGGGCAGCTTCCGCCTGACCCATCTTGCCTCCACCGTCCACGTTAACATCGATATCCACTTCGTCAGAAAGCTCTCCCGCGATCCTCAGCGGCTCCTTCATCCTCAGTTCTTCCATCTCAGGGAAACGTTCCAGCGGCTTCTTGTTGACCCTTACAGTCCCTTCTCCTTCTTTCAGTGACGCGCGTGCTTTCGCCGTCTTCCGCCTTCCTATAGTGTTGACAGGCATCTTCAGATGTTCTCCGATAGCTTTTCCAGTGTCACGTGTTTGCGCCCTTTCAGTTCTCCGACCGTTTTAACATCGATATCGTCCGTCTCACGGCCTTCCGGGTTTCCACGGTAGGTCTTCAACCTCTTAAATGCTTCTCTCCCGTCTGAATTATCCGGTAACATGCCTCTTACAGTCCTCTTCAGCATCCTTTCCGGGGCTTTCGGGAACCTGGGACCTTTCTCTTTGCTGCCGCTACCCCTCCTTTCCCTGTAGTCCTCGAATATCTCTTCAGGAGTTCCCGATATAACCGCCTTCTCGGAGTTGACTATACGGATCTCATCGCCGTCCCTGACCCCTTCCGCAACATGAGAAGCGAGTCTCCCGAGTATCTTTCCTTCCGCATCTATAACTTCAGCCAAGGAGGATCACCCCTTCTCCATCGGGATTCTCGTCCACCAGTTCTTCCAGATAGACGGCTTCCCCGGACTCGTTTATAGTTTCCAGAGCTCCGTCAGTAAATTTGAACGCTCCGACAGTGATATCCTCGGTCATGTGGCCTGAACCCATGACTTTGCCCGGCACCACCACGGTGTCGCCGTCATCGGCTTCTCTTTCTATGGTGGATACGTTCACCTCTCGTACCTTCCTGTTGGCCTTTTCAAGCTCTTCAGCCACTATATCCCATATTTTCGCATCGTTACGTCTCCCTGCTTCCTCGCACTTCCTGATCGCTTCCTTCAGCACCGGGTTGGTCTTCTGTTCAAGGTCTGTCATGTTGTACACCGTTTAGTGCGGGGGGTCGGATTTGAACACGAAGCTCGCCTCCGGGAGCTTCTCGGGGTTCAAATCCCTTGATGCGGGGGGTCGGATTTGAACCGACGAAAGGTCTGCACCTACAGGATCTTAAGTCCTGCCCCTTTGGCCGGACTTGGGTACCCCCGCATATCGGAAGGTTTGAGGCTCTGGAATTATAAGTTCTCTTCCAGAGACTCCTCGAACCCTTCCAGGTCTTCTTCCAGTCTTTCCACCGCCTTGGAGACGATGGTGCGGGGGTCGAGACCGGAGACCGACTCCACCTTGAAGTGGAAAGTCCCGTCCTCGTATGAATATGAAGTGTTAGCAGCCTGCCATTTCGCGTGTTCCTGTCCTATCCCGATATAAGCAGTCATCTCGAGATCGAGTTCACCGTCCTCCTTCAGGTCCGCCACCTTCGTCTCCGGCTTGGCGGGTTCTACATCTTCTGAGGGTACAGAGATGTCTGATGCGGTGATAGTACCAGGTCCTTCCTTCTGGAGCGCCATCTGTACCTCGCATTCGGGGCAGCCGTCATCGCAGTCACACTCCTCGTGGATATCGTAGTTATCCGGGTCGAATTCCCACGGGATCATACCGAGCCTGTGAGCGAGTATCTCATCGAAAAGTCCAGAGTTGTTCCGGGTGACCCTGATCTCTTCTATCGCGAGTGTGGGAACGTTCCCTACCATGGTCCTCCGTAGAGAGTTCGCGAAACCGGCAGATACTCCTTCAAGTTCGAATTCGATGGTGTCGCCGGATTCTTCTGTTATATCTATCTCCATATTGATCCACCTACAGCCTCCTTCCCCGCTTTCCTCCTTTCTCCCGGGTGGAGTCGTGGGGGACAGGCGTGACGTCCTCGATATCTCCGACATCGAGCTCCGATCTTGTTATAGCCCTTATCGCTGGCTGAGCTCCTTTACCAGGCATCTTCTGTTTCGTGCCTCCAGGAGCCCTGACCTGGATGTGGACTCCTTCAAGACCCTTCTCCTGGGCCTCTGCTGCAGCCTTCTTCGCGGCCTGCATCGCAGGGAACGGGTTCCCCTGGAGCCTCCCCTTGTCCGTTATCATACCGGAACTCTGACGTGAGAGAGTCTCAGCGCCTGTTATATCGGTTATATGGACTATGGTGTTGTTGAAGCTGGAATAGATGTGTGCTACTCCCCATTTATCTTCTTCAGGCATCTACGAAAACACCTCGTGTTTTCTATGAAGCCGAAAATCTCCTATTTTCAAATTTATCACTCCACTATCTGCTCGGAACCGGGAGCTACTTTTATCTCGGTTTCCTCTTCCTCTGTGACAAGGTAACCTGGAACATCTACCTTCCTTCCTCCGACCATTATATGGCCATGGCCGACCAGCTGTCTCGCCTTTCTCATGGTGTCTGCAAGGCCTCTACGGTACACAACGGTCTGAAGCCTTCTCTCCAGGACATCCTCTATATCTATATCCAGGACATCGTTCAGTTCCGCGCCCTCGTTCAGTATACCGAGGGATACCAGCTTCTCCAGCAGGTCTTCCTCCATATCCTCGTTCTCCTCAGCGTTCAGCCTCCTGGCCTGGCGCCGGAAATCCCTCACACGACTTTGGGCCTTCCAGACCTCCTTCTTGTTCACCAGCCCGTAGTCCTGCTGGATATCGGATTCGTTCCTGATACGGTCTTCTGACCAGCCCTGCACAGGCGTCTCGTATCCCTTGCTCTGCTTCTTCATCTTATCATTCCTCCTCTTCTGTCGTTTCCTCGGCCTCTTCCTGTACGCGTTCTCTTTCCACACCGATCTTTTCTCCACCACGGAAGGATCCCTGTGTCTGCTGTCCCCTGACAGGGAGACCCATCTCATGCCTCTTACCGCGGTAAGTGCCTGTCTCCTTGTACCTCCTGATATCGAACTCCTTGACCAGATCAAGATCTGCACCTATAACGTGCTTGTTTTCCCCGGTCTCGCGGTCCTTCCTCCTGTTCCGCGCCCACCGCGGGATACCTGCTTCCTCCGGGTCCTTTATAACTTCCTCGATCCGCTCCAGTTCGTCCTCCTCAAGCGATCCTATACGTGTCTCGGGATCGAATTCGAGGTTTCCCTCGACCGCGTTCGCGACCGTATCTCCGATACCCTTGATATCCTGTATAGCATCGACTATCCGCTTCGTACCGTCGATATCCGTGTCCGCGACACGTACGATCTCCTGGACGTCAGCCATGATATTATCTCCTCCAAAGTAACTCTTTTAAAGGAAAACGTCTGCATGAGAGCCTCCCGTTGTATCGGTAGACGGCCCTCAGCGATAGCCCGGCCAGGATTCGAACCTGGGTCGGGAGGCCCAGAACCTCCTATGACTGGTCCTCTGGAGTTTTGACCGTCGGACTTCTCCCTGAGATGGCCGACGGGAAGCTCGCCAGAGCTTGACCACTACACCACCGGGCTTTTCCTCCGGTGCGTGTATCAGGCACCGCCAGGTGCGCACTACACCACCGGGCTCTGGACCCTGGATTCAAGTTAAAGCTTTATCTACTATCGGTCTCTTCAAGGAGAAACATGACCGATTCCTCTACCACGAAAGACGCCAGCCAGAGGATCATGAATGCGGAATAGGCCCAGAAAACTTCTACTGCGAGCCCGAAAAAGATCGAGAGCAGCATAAAGTAGGCGAAAACCTTGAGGATCAACTGGAGTTTCTCCGCCTCCCTCGCTTTTTCCGGTATAACTCTCATCATCCTGAAGGTGAAGGCCTCCGGGACAAGATCCAGGACTGCCGAGAGGACAAGTATAAGGGCTGCGATACGTGTTATCTCGCCGAGGACGGACACCTGTCCCAGCACGAAGAGGAAACCTATTGCCGCGAGCGATTTGACTATGAACAGGAAAGCCTTGAAGCTCTCCTCTGGTTCCAGTTCCATATTCGTGTGGAAACGGTCTGCCACCTTCCTCATTTTTTCACCTCTGGACTCCTGATGAGCAGGAGCCGGAGCTCGTCTATCCTCTCCTCAAGGTTCGGAGCCAGCGGGATATCGAGCAACTCCTCGTCATCGAACCAGTCCTGCTTCCCGAACTTAGACTCCTTCAGCTCAGGTTCTCCCCCATCTATCTCCGACAGGAATCCCCTGAACTGGTATTCCTTCCCGTCATGATCGAAATCTATGTCGAGCCGGCCGACCGATGAACGGACCTCCACCTCGCACCCTATCTCCTCCTCAGCCTCCCGCCTGGCCGCATCCCGCGGCATCTCTCCTTTCTCCACCTTCCCTCCTGGAAGTTCCCAGTATCCCTTGTCGTCCCTGTAGAGCATGAAAAGCTCCCCGTCTTCGATTATCAGGTTCCCTGCCAGGGTCTCGGTCTCCATGAGTATTAAGTCTTGGAACCACGTTAAATCACTTATGCAAGAAGTCCGGGTGTGCCCCAACTGTGGATCGACCGAGATAGGCCACGATTCCATGAGCGTCATCTCAAGGCTGTCGCTGTCAGGTTCCATGGAATGCCGCGAGTGCGGTTATAACGGGATATTTCCGGAGATGGAGCCGGAGGCGGTCGAGGAGTTCGATGGCGGTGAGGTAGAGGAGATGCAGAATGAGAGCCCCGTAGGGTTCAGAAAGAAACGTTTCCTTATCGGAGCAGTTCTGTTCCTTCTCGGTCTCGGTGCTTCCTCCTACGCTACCTGGGGGAACGGTCTCCTGGCCGGTCTTCTCGCCCTCGCTGTCGGTGCAGCGGTAGCAGCGGAGGAGCTGTCGAAAGGACCGTTCCGGAACTAATAAGACTGTTTCTTCTTCAAATCCGGTCATGGAGGAACTTGTCGAGGACCCTGGAATCGAGGAAGCCGCGGAAGTGATCGAGAGGTACGTGGCGCGGCCCTACACCGTCCAGGTGAACGGTCTGTGCAGCGTTAACTATCAGGGGAGAGCGAAGTCCTCGCTGGATCGGGGGGAACGTCTCGTAGTGATTAAGCAGGACTCGGCACTCCTTGTCCACGGCCCTGAGAACTACCAGCCGAAGAACTGGCAGCCCGAGGTCGATTCGTGGAACGTAGAGTCCGATGAGGAACTCCTGCTGACTGCCAAACGTAACGATCCTGACGAGACCGTGGAGTTGAGGTTCGAGGACGTGGAGACTGTTCTCGTAACCCAGATGGTGGACCGTTCCGAGCTGAAGCTTCGCGGCCACGAGATCGACATCCACGAATCTATAGAGGAGGACCCCGAACTGGTCGAGGAGGGACTGAAGGTGATAGAACGGGAGAGGAAGACTCCTGCAGGTTACATCGATGTGTTCGCCCGGGATCCGGAGGATCGTTACGTGGTGATAGAGGTGAAGCGTAACCCAGACTACAACACCGTTCTACAGCTCCAGAGGTACGTGGACGAGATAGAGGACGAGTTCGCCTCCGAAGTGAGAGGGATCCTGGTAGCACCGAAGATGACCGACAACGTTCTGGACTACCTGGACGACCACGGTCTGGAGTTCGTAGAGGTCGAGATGGAGGACGTGATAGCCTCTTACGAGTCACTGGACGATTCGCAGACAGAGCTGGAATCGTTCTCGGAAGTTTGAAGCAGGACCGGAGCGATAGAGATGCCTCTAAAACTTCTGGTATCCTCCGGTTCTTTAAGAGGGATCTACCAGAACTTTCCTGTCAGGGCGCCCCATATCGTGTCGGCCACCAGGATAGTCCCCATGACCATCACGCCTCCCTGGAAGTTGAGGATGGCGAATACCACTCCCACGCCGACTCCGAAGATGGCGCCTTTCTGGAGCGCATCCTCTCCCGGGAGGGATTCGAAGATCGCGGCGAAGACAGCTCCGCCGATAGCACCTCCTATGGCTCCGCCTATGAGTCCCATGATGAAGGCTATAACTATGGCAACAGTATTCACTACTCCCGTTGCCATATTTGCGGGCATCATGGATGCTATCTGGGACATCCCTGTGAAGATAGCAAGAGCCGACAGGATCGCGAAGAGTGCTCCTGTGATAACTCCTGCTATCGCCCCGGCCTTGATCCCTCTTCCGAATTCCTTTTCGTCTTTTCCAGCCATCACTTGTCAAAAGTGCTGAACCGATTTATAAGTCTTTTTCGAAGGGAGAGACCGTTTTGACAGCGTAAAAGATAGGGTGATTGTAAACCGGTTCCTTCCTGTCAGTCCTATCCGCTGTAATCCTGGAGGGTGAACTCCATCTCCTTCTCCCCGGTTTCATGGTCGTAGGCGGCCACGTGGGTCGGGAACGCCAGTTCAGGAGCTACTGCAGCCTCGTAGAACAGGGTCTCGTCTTTCCTGCCTTCCTGGACGTAGCTCTCGTGACCAGCGTAGTTCTCGGTTCTCACGACCTCGAAGGTGTAGGTCCCTTCAGAGAGAGTGTAGGACCAGCTGTTCCCTACGTTGAGATCTCCCTTGGTGAGGGGAGTGATCCAGGGACCGTAGAACGTTGAGGCCAGTAGAGGCCCCAGAGGGGATGTCATCGCGTTCCTGTAGACGTTGCTTTCATCTCCAGTCATCGTCGTGGAGAAAGTTCTCCCGTCATCCATCTCCATCCCGGATTCAACAGTCACCTGGTCTCCGGAAACAGATTGGACGTCCCAGTAGAACGTTCCTGAACGGTCCTGGGCTGTGAAACTGTACTGGTAGTTCTCTCCCTCCTCGAACTGGTAAGGGCTCCAGTATTCGCCCTCGGAGGTGCCTGTATCGCCTGCTGCATCGGCTGATCCATCGGTTGGGACCTGGTCTCCGTCGATGGTATCGGTAGGTATCTGGGCCTGTCCCCCGATACAGCCACTGAGAATCACTGTCAGAGAGAGGATCACCGCCAGCGATAGGACTCTTGTTCTCGATTTCAACGTGGTTCTCACCGGTGTATTCTTACACCTTCAGGCGTGTTTCTCTGCCATTCTCCCTACCAGCGGGAGCTTGTACCTCTCTCCCTCGTAGGCCTTGAACATCAGCAGGAGCCAGAGTGCTAGTCCTATCAGGTATATGAGCGTTGTTACCAAGCCCATCAGCATACCTATTCCGACGAAGAAGAGCACCCCGGACAGCATCCCTAGTACAATGCTGACTATCCAGATCCCAAGGAAAGTTATGATGCTCTGGACCGCGTGGAACCTGACGAATTCGTTCTCGTCCTCGGAAAGGTAGAATATGGCTCCAGTGATGAACCCTAGCACGTAACAGAGAGCGCCCGCAAGGTTTTCATCGAGGCCGAACGTGGCCTCAGGTTCGTTAGCCATCTGTATGCCTCTGGATAGTATTAGAAATTATTCTTTATAAAGAAGTCTTATAACGGGATAATAATGCCTTCAGGGCGGTGGAATCTCCCCGAGATATCGGGAGAACGCCCGGGGCCGGATTCGAACACGAAGCTCGCCTCCGGGAGCTTCTCGGGGTTCGGAATCCGGCTGATATACTTCGGGAGAACGCCCGGGGCCGGATTCGAACCGGCGTAGGCGTTGCCGCCTACCCGCTCTCAACTTAGGACAGTCCTGAAATCGGAGATTTCAGTCGTGTCGAGTGAAACCTCCGGTTTCACGACAGGGCGGTACGCCCTGTTCCAAACTCCTCTGGGAGTTTGTGCACACGCACGAACTCCGACGGAGTTCGGAGTGAAGGTCACCTGCGCTCCATTCTCGCTCGTTTCACTCGCTCGAATCCGTCTGGACTCGACCGAGCGGAGCGAGGGAGAGTGGAACTCACCTACTTCCTCCAGGAAGTAGGTTCGAACAGCTTTCCGGAGGAAAGCTGTGACGTGGTGACCTTGAGGTGGGAGGGCTCCCTCCTAAGCTCAAGGCGGGCGCATTTAGCCAGACTCTGCCACCCGGGCCTGTGCCGCCCGGTGGGCAGATTGAGCACCGTCAGGTGCGTGACTCTGCCACCCGGGCTTTCTATCGGGTGGCAGTTCGAGCACTGCCAGGTGCGTGACTCTGCCACCCGGGCTCTTTCCTCGCCGGGTGGCTCTGTCGAAAACGCTGGCGCGTTTTCTTGACCAGTGAACCTGGAAGGGTACACTGGATCTGCCACCCGGTCTTGTACCTGAATTGAGGTAGAACGCTTTAAAATCCGTCTTTTTTCTCCAGATAGTCGTCCAGGATCTTCCTGTGGTCGAAACCGAGCTTTTCAGGCAGCTCTTCGAGATCGAACCATCGGGCCTCCTCTGCGTCTGTGGCCGCGTCCATCTCTCCCTCTTCTTCCGAGCAGATGTAGGAGATGGATATGACAGGTCCTCTCGGGTCTCTACCGGGTTCATCGTAGACCCCGTGAAGCTCCTCGATGCTTATCTCCAGCCCGGTCTCCTCTCTGGCCTCCCGCCTCGCTGCATCCTCTACCATCTCACCTTCCTCCACGTGACCCCCAGGTATGGCCCAATGCCCCTTGAACGGTTCTCTTGCCCGTTTCACGAGAACGATCTCTCCCTCACTCTCTATGATCGTGTCGACCGCCACCCTGTGCCTGTTCCTTTCCATACTACCACTCCCGCGGGTATTCATCCTTTCCGATATAGACCCTGTCCAGAGTTGCAGCTGTACCTCCCTCTTCCAACATCTCATCCGAACCGAACTCGGCGTTGGCTGTTGCGATTAGTTCTCCTTTGAGAGTGAGGACTGCCAGCAATTCGTCCGTCTCTATCCCCTTCTGTAACTTGGATATCCCGCCGGTCCCGAGGTCCGCACCGTGAGCGAGTGCCGCGACCGCTGAGTCCTTCACTATTATCTTCTTCAGGTGTCTGACGCCTGCTTCTACGGGCAGGACCAGTTCTTCCAGACTGTTATCCTCTCCCTCTTTCCAGAACTCGTACTGGTCCGCCAGATCCTGGAGATTGACTGTTTCCCTTTCCTCGAAAACACCTACTTTCGTCCGCCTCAGTTCGTCCATCTCTCCATCCGTTCCCAGGGCATCACCGAACTGTTTGCAGAAAGTTCTCACGTAGAATCCCTTCTCGCACTCGACCCGGAAAAGCACGTTTTTCCCATCTACCTCCAGCACCTCCAGTTCGTATATATCCCGCTCCCTCTCCTCTCTTTTCACCGCGCTCTTTTCCGGCGGGACCTGTTCCACCGTCCCGACGAACTCTTCGGAAGTCTCCTCTATTTTTTCTTCTCCTATCTCTTCATCCAGGCTCATGAGCCCGATGTACTCCTTTCCCGCGTTGCTCAGAGGACCCATGATTTTCGTGCCCTCATCCAGTCCCACCGGCAATAGACCGGTGACGTGAGGGTCCAGAGTGCCTGAGTGACCGGTTTTACCTCTCTCCAGGAGCTCTTTCACCCAGACAGATACCTGGTTGGACTGTGGACCAGCGGGCTTGTCGACAAGGACGATACCGTTCGAGAGCTTTTCCTCCAGTGGACGGTTCTCGGGCCTTTCACCGTAGTCCCAGTCGGTATCCGCTTCTTCCTTCACCAGCCATTCTCTATCCTGGTCGATCTCTGAAGGGAGCATGTAGGAAGAAATGAGACCTAGTTTAAAAACGCTACTGTATACCCAGTTTCTTGCTGAGGTACATCGTTACAGGGATGTTGAGAAGGATGTAGGTGGCCAGCCATCCCACGTCTTTCCCGGTCCCAGGTAGAGGTACAGGCGAGTACCACACGACTGCGGCCAGCTCCACGTTCGCGGAGTCGTCGGTCTTGATGTTCTTCACCTTCCACGGAAGGTCATCCATCCTGAAAGTCTCTCCCACTTCGTAATTCTCTCCGTCCACCAGAACGCTTGCGTTACCGGTCTGGTTCTGGACCTGCAGGTTCATGCTTCCCCCGTTGAAAGCGAAGTCGCCCTGATAACCTCCATCTGCTGCTGGGAGCGTCACTATCGGGTTGAACGTGGCGAAAAGCCACGGGAACACGAGGAAGAAGAGGAGGAACGTGACCAGCATCGGCTTCTGCCGTGTCTTCATCATCTCCAGCTGCTTCTTGAAACTCTTCTTCATATGGTCGGTGCTCTCCCCCATGTCCTCGTTCTCCTGCGCCTCCTTCATCTTCTCCTGTATCTCAGAGATCTCGTCCTTCACCTTCTGGTACTTCTCCAGGTCCATCAGGTAGTAGGTTATGAGAGTGTATAGAACAGCCACGGTGATGGTTACGGCCGCCACTGTCACCCTGACACCTGTCAGAGGACTCCCGAGACCGAGAAGCGGTCCGAAGAGGGGGTCGAAAGTGTACGGGAAGATGGGTTCCATGAAACCCAGTAAAAACCCGTATATTCCGCCGTAGGCCATGTCTGAATTCCTCCTTCACACCTTTAAAAGGGTTTCAGACTCCCTCCTGCATGAACTTGCGGAACGCCGGGTGCATCTCCTCCATGTGCTTCTTCGCTAGCTCCTCGTACAGCTGGTATGCGATCATCACAGAGAGCAGGATGCCCATGCCTCCACCGAACGCGTTCGTGAAGTTAGCTACAGCCGCGAGGAATCCAACGAAAGCTCCACCGAGGACCGAGAGAGGAGGGATGTACCGTTTCAGGATCTTCTCGATGACCCGCGTGTCCTTTCGGTGACCGGGCACTTTCATCCCTATGTTGGCGATCTGCTCTGCCACGCTCTTCGGGTCCTGGCCCGATGTCTGCATCCAGAACACGCTGAAGATGGCTGAACCGACCATGTAGAAGCTGGTGTAGAGCAGCATCTGGATTACCTGTGTGGGCGGTACCTGGAGGCTGAAAGTTGTTATAGAGTTGATCACGTTGGTTATAAGCCCGTTAGGAGCTGAGAAGTAGTATATGAGAGTATCTGCGGAGGGTGAAGCCGCTCCTGTGTACTTACCTACTATGTGGAAGCCCCCGATGGTCAGCTCGATACCTCTTTTTGTCAGTAGAGATGTGAAGAGCTGGAAGTTGGATAACAATGCGCCGACGAAGATTACCGGGATAACGTTGGTGTAGATGAACTTGAGCGGCCATTTCTGCCCGAACCCTCTCACGTTGCCGAACGTGAGCGGGATCTCGACTCGCATAGATTGTGCGTAGACTGCTATCAGGAATATCGTCACAGTCGCTACGAGGCCTATCAAGTTGGTTAGCTGCAGGTTCGCTGTTACGATCTGGAGGATGACACCTGCAGGCGCCTGGCCTGCTGCTGCGGGGGAGAACCAGAGGTTCGCTGGGACACTGGAGGTGAACGGGCTTAACGTGGCGATAAGTATGGTCTTTGAAACGCCTGCGAGGATTATCAGGGACACACCTGAACCGAAACCCCATTTCGAGATTATCTCGTCCATCAGGATTATCAGCGAGCCCCCGAGAGCCACCTGGAAGACTACGACGAAGAAGGGTATGAGACCTGCCTGTTCCGGTGATATCGCACCCATACCGACGAAAGCGAACGCCTCGAATATCGCGAAAAGGTAGGATAAGAGCTTCTGGGTCCCCTGGAACTTCTGTTTACCTTCCGAAGTGTTTGTATCCCACGGGAGGATGTCCGCACCCACCAGCAGCTGTAGTATGATGGAAGCGGATACGATAGGTCCGATACCCAGAGTTATGAGCGTTCCTATAGACGATCCGAGGATGGTCTGTAACTGCTGGAACTGGGCCAGCTGTTCGGAAGAAGCCCCGTAGATGAGTATCTCGCTCATCACGTAGTAGAGTAGAATTACTATACCAGTCCATGTCAGCTTCTCCCGGAAAGAAAGATCTCTGGAAGGCCTCTTGACTGCTGGAAGGTATTCTGAGAGAGTTACTAGGAGTGACATGCTTTACTCCTCTATTGCCGTGTTCCCGCTATCCTCTATCTTCTCCCTTGCGGAAGATGAGAACTCCGGCGCCTTGATATCGATGTCCCGGGAGAGACGGCCTCCACCGAGGATCTTGTCGTAACCTGCCTCTTCTGCATCGAATACGAATTTACCGTCCTCTTTCTCTGCGAACCCTTCCTCCACGAACTCCTCTATAAGCTGGTCTACTTGCCTGAGGTTTATCGCTTCAGAATCATCTACTTCGCTCTGAGGCCGCTTGAATCCCTTTTCCCCCAGCGAATAATCCTCCTGCCAGGCCTTCATCTTCTTGTGCTTGGCCTTCTTCCCGTAACCGGCCTTTCCTCTTCCTCCACGGTTACCTGCACCTCTACCTTTCTTGCCGCTTCCCTTCCCGTGAGTTCCACTTCCCCTATCCTTGTTACCCATATTGCATCACCTATAGCATCCTTTCCAGCAGTTCTTCCATGTCATCACGCTCGCCTAAAGAACCTCCCTGGTTGTAACCCGTCTTAGGGTCCCGGAAACCCTTCGATGGGGGAGACAGGCTGAAAGGAGCCTCTCCCTGTTCTCTCAGCTTCTCCGCGGTCTCCTCATCAACGTCCCCGTAGGCGACATAGTCTTTGACCGCATCGAGCATACCCCTGTTGGAGCTGTTGTCTTCCAGGAGAACGCACGAGTGCTTCTTTTCCAGACGAAGACTCTCCAGAGTATCTGAGACTCTCCTTCCCGTATCGGGTATACCTCGGACACGTACTACTGCTATCATCATATCTCACCCTCCACGACACCGACTTTCTCCTCGATCTCCTCGCTGGTCTTCATCTTGTTCAACTGCTTGAGGGCGTTGAATACCGCCTTCACATGGTTCTCCCGGCTCTTCGTGTTGCCCCGGGACTCGACCCATATATCGTCTATACCTGCCAGGTCCAGGACCTTACTTATCTCCTCCGATGCAGCCCTTCCGATACCTCTTGGAGCGGGCTTCAGCTCGACCTCTACAGAACCTGACTTCCCTTCCACCCGGAACGGGATACTGTGGGGTTCTCCACATCCACATTCCCAGGAACCACAACCCCTCCTGACCTCTATCATCTCTAGCTTCGCGTTGTCGCGTGCCTTGTCTATCGCGTCCCGTGTATCGTCCGAATTCCCCTCAGATGCGCCGAGAAGCCCGTTATTGTTACCTACGACCACCATAGCCTTCGTGTTGAACCTCCTGCCCGACTTGTGCATCCGGACAGTTCTCCGTGAAACGATACGCCTCTGGCCTCCTCCTTTACCAGGTGTTCCGCCTATCAGGATGACTTCCTCGTCCAGGTTCGGGAGCAGCTGGTCCACTATCTCAGGCTCTTTTATCTTATCTTTACTATGAAGAACCTGGTCTATATCAGATATCTCTCCTCTCAAGACGTCTCTACCGAGAGAGGTCTTCGGTTTCCATATTTCCTCAGATTCTTCTGCCATCGTCACACACCTCCTCCGCTCTCGATCTCATCTTTAACAGTCTCGAAGTCCCCGCCCTCGACCCTCTCCTGGTCCGGCAACACGTCATCGTCCGCGGGAACTTCCACTCCTGCGTCTTTCAATCCTTTTACCGCGGCGTAGTGCCTGCTGCCTTCCTGTCTCTTTATACCTCCCAGATCGACCACAGTCTCCTCTATCCCTTCTTCCATAGCCCGGTGACCTGCCAGGAAACCTGTCAGATAGGCTGCAGGCAGGTTCCCTGTATGATAGTCCCATCCGAGGTCCTCCAGTTCCTTGGAGAACGCGGAGGTTACTGTCTCGTCTCCTTCCTTCCCGTAGGCCACCAGCTGCACCTGGCAGTTGTTATTCGATACCCTCACCACAGCTCTCGCTTCCCCTGACTTTAGGAGTTCAAGTCTCTTCCCGTAGTCGGTCCTGCCTTCCCTTCTCCTCCTCAGAGGTAGTTCTGCGTCTCCTTCCATCTCATTCACCAAGGTTCTTCTCTATATAAAGTTCCATGTGTTTCGTGTTCCGGAAATAGCCCCCGGACGCCATATCGTAGAGCTCCCTGTATTCGGACGAAGAGATCTCTCCTTCTTCCCTCATCTCCTTCAGATCTTTCCTTAAAGCCCGTATCTTCTCCTTCCACTTGTCCTTGTCGGACTTCCTTGCACCGGCATGACCTTTCCGGGAACCAGGTCCTTTATCTTTCTCAGTTTCCTGACGGCTGGTGCCGTCCTTCTGCTTCTTCTTTATGACACCTGACTCTATCAGGTTCCGGATGTCCTGCTTCGTTATAGCACCATCGACATCATCGACCCGGTCAGGATCTATCCATACCCGGCCCTCACCGACATCCAGGACGTCGGCTGCCATCCGTTTTTGGTTCGATATATCAGTCATTTCCGACACCTAGTTGTTCTTGAAGTGGACGTTTCTTCCCTCTTCCAGTACCATGTACTCGTTGAACTTGGTCTCGCAGCCAGGGCATCTCTGGTGGTCGTCCTCTTCTACCCCGAAATCCCCGCACTTCGGGCATTTATCTTCTCCAGGCCTGTAAAACGATGTCTCCATCAGTTATCGTCCTCCGTAACGTTCAGGAGTTTGATATCGAGTTCTTCCGCCTTTTCACTGATAGATTCCCGCTTCCTGCCTCCTACTGAAGATCCAACCCTCGCGGCCTCTGTTTCCGGGTCCATCTCCTCCAGTTCTGTAGGAGTGTGGATCAGAACCTCATCGTAGCCTGAAGGATGCTTACCCCTTTCGTCCACCGGTGAACGATAACCGGGCTTGGGGGCAGGAGCGGCGTGCTTCTCCCCTTTCCTCTGCGGTGAATGGATGCCCCTGGGCCGTCTCCAGGAGGACGGGACCTTCTTCCGCTTGTGCGAGCCCTGCCGCTTGAAGTCGTCACTCACCTGCTTTCACCTCTCTGTCCGTGATATATATACCGTCCTGGAACTTCCTGGGATCCCTGTCCCCCTTGTGACATGCCTGTTCGATGTTGGCCGCGGTCTGCCCCACCGCGTCTTTGTCCGGACCTGAAAGGATAACGTCCTCTCCGTCTATCTGGATATCTACAGATCCAGGGATATCTACCTCGCGGGTGGACCGCTCACCTATAAAGTTGCTTATGACGAACCTGTCTCCTTCCACCTTCATATCCATAGGAAAGTGGGAATAGAACCCTTTCATGTGGTATTCGAAACCTTCTGTGACGCCGTCGACCATGTTCTTTATATGGGATTCGTAGGTCCCCATCAATGCCTTTACATCCCGTCTATCATTCGAAGCTGATACCGTGATGTCCCCGTTATCTGTCTGGATGTCGAGGTCCTGGTGATCGAGTTCTTTGTCCACTGAGGAATCTCCGGAACTTACCTGGACGGTACCGTTCTCGACTTCAGCTTCGACACCTTCTGGGATTTCGATATTCTTTTCCATCGTTGAAACCTCAGTAGACGTACGCGAGGAGGGCGCCCCCGACGCCTCTTTCCCTTGCCTCCCTGTGGTCCATGACCCCTTCAGGTGTAGTGACTATAAGTTCACCGAAATCCCGGGCCGGGAGGTGCCGTTCCTCGTATTTCCTGTATTCATCCTTATCTACGTAGAACCGGGGTTTAACTGCGTTACATTCGTTCAAGCGGTTTTTCACCTCGACCTTGAACTTTCCACCCTTACCGTCCTCTATCTCCTCGAATACCCCGATATAACCTTTATCCTGTAAGACCTTCAGAACGTCCTTGATAAGTCCGGAGGTAGGCGATATAGTGCACTCTCCTTTACCCGTGTTCCGCGCGTTCTTCACCGCGCTCAGAGCGTCTGCGAGTATATCTTGCTGCATAGCTATCAACTCATCTTCTTGAAGCCCAGGTTCTCGGCTATCTCGCGGAAGCACTGCCTGCAGTAGTAGAGGTCGTATTTCCTGATGATACCTCTACCCTGACGACCACATCTCCGACATTTACGCTTGGAATTGCCGAAATCCCGGTCCTTGGGAGCGTTATGCTTCCGGAACTTCTCGAGCTTCCCCTTCTTCTCTTCCAGCTGTTTGCGCACACCTTCGTAGCTCATGTATCTTGGCCTCTCAGTAAACTTTTAAACAGGTCAGACGAGTTCTACCCCGAAACGCTCTTTCACGAACTCTTTCGCTTCCTCTTCCGATACCTTCTGGTCTTTCCCTACTTCTCCACCTTCTTTCCTCCTTTTCAGCCGGCTCCCTGCCCGTTCCAGGACCACAGCGACATCGAATCCTTCCATACCTATATCGGGATTGTACCTGGCGTCCGGCATATCGATATATTCACCGACTCCTACTGAGAAGTTTCCCTGGGTATCAAAGACTCCGTCATCCATCTCGTGGTTCTTCGCGTCGAAGACCCTTTCCAGGAACTCTTCTGCCTTCTCTCCTCTCAGAGTGACCTTGGCGCCGAGGTTGAGCCCTGCCCGCTTCCCGAACCCCTGGGCTGCGTCCGTGGATTCTGTCTTGACAGCCTGCTCACCGGTTAGCGTCTCCAAGAGGTCTACAGCTTTCTCGACATCCTCTCCCACGTCCCCTACACCGATGTTGACCACCGCCTTCTCTACTCCTATCTCTTCCATCTCACTCATCGGTATCGACCTCTAGAACGGGCTCGTCCTCTCCAACCATGTAAACGTTATCTTCCACGGTCTGGAACTCTTCATCTCCGGAACCCAGCTTCACTGTGTTCTCCTGAGAACCGGGTTGTATCTCTATCGACAGGATTTCAGCGATCTTACCGACGTGTTTCCCTCCTACAACGTATGCTGTGTTGCCCTCCTCGAACCCGATCTCTTCCTCGATCTCCAGGTCGGGAAGAGTGACCAGGACTGAACTCCTTGTATCGAACCCGTCCTCGGTCTCGATATTGTTACCGTCATGAAGATTTAACTGGGTCTTGCCGCCTTTCAGAGTGGTTTTATCGGCCACCTTGGCGAGTTTCTCTCCTGCCTCGTCCTCATCGACCTCCTTCATCAGGAAACCCTCATCCGTTACCAGGACTCTATAGTGTTCGTCCAGTCCCGGGAATGAAAGAACGTCCATGAAACCGAGGTTGGAACCAGGGTTGCTACGCTTGCTGCCGTTGACCAGTACTTCTCCATCGCCCATGACCTGTTTGGCCTCGTCCATACTGTCCACGTATCCCAGAACGTCTCTGAGGACTACTGCCAGTGGGACGCCTCTTTCGTCCGGGTGAGGGCCTTCTGCCTTCACAACGTAGGCTCCGTCATTCCTGTTGACAGGATAGTCGCCTGGAGAAGACATCCGTTTCTGGTGTTTAGTCACCGTCCTCACCTCCTTTACGGTCCTCTAGCCAATCGACCAGCGTCTTCCGGTCCTTGTTATCCTTCTCTGCCTCGAGAACCTCTTCTACAGGGAGATCTTTTTCTTCGACTGCGTCCTTAACGTCAGGGATGTTCTCCTGGACGAGTTCGATGTAATCCTCTCCTTCTCCCGTATCCTCTTCCATCTCTTCCTGTTCTTTCTCCGCATCTAAATCCTCTTCTGTTTCTTCTTCCTTTTCGTCTTCCTCGGGCTCGACACTGATCTCTTCCTTCTCTTCTTCTGTAACCTCGTATTTCTCCAGCCTCTTCTCGTCGTCGAGGTCCAGTCTCGTTATCTTCAGGTTGGAAGGTCGCAGCGCGACCATGGTTTCAGACTCGTCTACTGATTCTGTCTCTATACCGTCGACGTAGACCTTCCCCTCCTCTGTATCTATATCGTCCACTCGTCCGGCCTCGCCGGAGAAATCTCCTCTCATAACTTCTACCTGATCACCGGTGCGGAGGGGGACGCTCCTCGTACCTATCTTCTCTCTCACCGAGCTCTCCAGGTGGGAGTGGAGGAACCTTTTCCTGTGGTGGTGAGGTGCGTTCTCCTTAAACTTCCTCTGCTTGGAAGGATCTTCAGAACTCTTCCAGCTCCGGCTCCAGTCATTGTTGTTTTCCATATCTTTCACACCACCATTGAAGCTATCTTGCCGATCGCGGCGTGTCTTTCGACCACTTCCTTCGCCACAACTCCTTTTATCCGGTTACCTTTCGGGATATCCGATTCCTCGAGGAGAACGGCTGCGTTATCCTCGAAACTTATCCTCAGTCCTTCCGGCCGCTTGTATTCTTTCCTCTGGCGTATGATAACCGCGTTGTAGACCTCTCCCTTAACGTCCTGGTCACCTTTAGTGATCCTTACTGTGACTGTGTCCGATACTCCTGCTCTGGTCCTCCTCTGCCTGGTACCAGCCCTCGACTGTACCCCGATGATCTTCAGTTCGTCCGCTCCTGAGTTATCTGCACATACGAGTTTGGTGCCTGCTTCGAGGCTCTTGGTGATGCTAGAAGCTACTGCTTTCATTCTGATCCCTCCGATTCGACTACCACGAAGCTCTTGGTCTTGGATATCGGCCTGCACTCGGCAACTGTCACACTGTCACCCTCACGCGCATCGATGCAGGAAGGATTATGGGCGGTGACCTTGGTGTTACGCCTCTCGTACCTCTCGTATTTCGGGATCTTCTCGGAATAACCCCATCGAACTCTGACCGTGTCTTCCATGTCTTCACTGACGACCTCTCCCTGGAAAGTCCTGCCTCTGACAGAGAGGGTTCCGTGGAAAGGACAGTTCTCGTCCTCGCAACTGCCCTGTGGTGCTTCCACATCGAGTCCGATATCCGTCGTTTCAGCCATCTTAATCGCCTTTTTCAGTCGGTGTATTCCCACTTCCGCGGAAACTTTTTTAATATGCGTTCTTCCGGTCTCGCTACCAGTATATCGCCCTCGACATCGATTTCCGCCTCCTCCAGCCGGAACCGGAACCTCGTGTCTTCCTTCGGGACCGTCTTCTCCTCTCCTCCACTATCTATAACGAGGGTCTGCCGGGTCTCGTCGACCACTTTTCCCTCGATCCCTTCCGTACCAGGATCGCTGGAGTCCAGGACCTCGGTATCCAGTCCTATGAGCTCGTGCCTGACCAGGTTCTCAACGGACCTTGACATCTAGTGGACCTCGATGGCGTCCTTCTCGAACCCGAGATCCTCCAGAACATCCTTTATCCTCCGCCTGTGATCTCCCTGTAACTCGATTACTCCCTCTTTCACTGTACCCCCGCAAGCCAGGTTCTTCTTCAGGTCGGTCTCTAGATCGTCGATATCGACCTCCTCGTCGTCGAACCCTTTGACCAGTGTAACCTTTTTACCGAAACGTCGCTCAGAGACACTGACCTCGATCTGCTGCTCCTCCCTCGCGATGTCCTTACAGACACAGAGATCCTCCGGAAGACCGCAGTTAGGACACGTCTCTGTCATTGTCCCTCCTTTTCACTCAGAACGGTCTTTATCCTGGCCATGGTTCGCCGGATCTCCTTTATCCTTCCTGGATCTTCCGGGAAACCTCCTACTTCTATCTGTCCTTTCTCTTTAGAAAGCTCCAGGTTGAGTTCCTCCAGCTTCTCCTCCAGATCGTCCGTACCCATATCTCTTACCTCATCGGCCCGTAGAATAGCCATCAGTCTTCCACCCTCTTCTCCAGCCATCCCTTCAGGGTTTTCCGTTCCTTTTTCTCGGTCTCCGCTTCCAGGACCTCTTCAGGTACCAGGTCCTGGTCCCGGACCGCGTCCTTGACCTCTTCGACGGTGCCTTCTACCAGTTCTTCGTAGTCCACGTCCGTCTCTTCCTCAGTCGACATCCGTCCTTCGAGCCAGCTGACCAGAGTGGTACGGTTCTTGTTATCTTCCTCCGCCTCGAGAACCTTTCCAGGATCAAGTCCTTCTTCCTCGACCCTCTCCTTGATATCTGAGATGTTCTCCTGAACCAGTTCATCGTAGTCAACGTCCTCGGGCTCCTCTTCACCAGCCTCATCCATGATCTTTTCTTCCTCCTGCTGGAGGGTCAGCTTCATGTGTTCGGGCATGTCCTTCATTATCTGTACCTTGACCCCCAGTGCTCCAGGTTTCGTGACAGCTTTCTCGTATGACTTCTGCACGTAGTCCTTCGCGGTATCCCCGCACTTCTTGACGTAGCCGTCGATGAACTTTTCAGTGCGGCCACGGGAACCACTCAGCTTTCCTGAGATCTCGATCTCGACCCCTACAGCACCTGATTCCATGACTCTCCGCATGTAGGTGTTACCGACTCTCTTCGGGTGACCTCCCTTCTCCAGCCAGGATGCAACGTTCTTCGCTACTACGTTCGCGTCCAGATCAGGCTCTTCCACCTCCTGGGCATCGACCTGAGGGTTCTCTATCTCGAACTGGTCCTCCAGTGCATCGATTATCTCGTTGATGCGGGATCCTCCTCTACCGATGACCAGTCCGGGTTTCTCTGCGTATATTGTGATGTTCGTGCTTGTCGGTGTCTTGGTGATATCGATATGAGAATAGTTGGCTGTACGTAGCTCACTCTCCAGGAACTCCTCCAGCTTCGCCTTAGTGATACCTCTCTCTATGAACTCTTTCTCTATCATACTTTCTCACCTACCTTGATGGTCACGTGCGCGGCCTTCGCTTTCCTTCCCCTGTGTCTCTTCGGTGTGAGCATACGGTTACCCTGGTTGATCATAACACCGGTAACCTTCAGGTTATCTGTATTCATACCTTCGTAACGGGCGTTACTCTCTGCACTCTGTAAAAGTTCTAGCATCTCTTCCGCCGTCTTTACAGGGTAACGACCGGAGTCCATGCTCCCCTTCCTGTGAGACTGCTCGGCATCGTGGCGCGTGTAGGGAACTGCCTGTTCCTCTTCGGTCACCCTATCCAGCTTCTGCTTCGCCTCTTCCACGCTCTCACCTTTGATAAACTCTCCGACCTCTCTGGCGTGCTTCCTCGATATGGGGAGGTTCTCTCCCCTGGCGACAGCTTCCTCTTCTTGTACTTCCATTATGATCACTTGAGCGGGATGTACTTGGAGCTCCTCGTCGCCCCGAGTCCCGGAGCGGAGTGCTCTACTTCTTCCCTGTTGTATGTGAACTCGCCGAGGTAATGGCCTATCATCTCGGGCTCTATCTCCACGTCGACGAACTCTTCTCCGTTGTATACTGCGATAGTCTTACCGGTCATCTCAGGGACGACGATCATGTCCCTCTCGTGGGTCTTCACATGATCGTTCTCTCTTATCTTCTTCAGCAGCTTTTTCTGACGTTCCTTCAGCCCCCGCTTGATCGTTCTCCTTTTCCTCGAGTCAAGCAGCTCCGCAAACTCGTCCATGTTCATCTTCTGGAGCTCTTCCAGGGAATATCCACGGTACTGGAAGTCGTCCGCCATCAGTCTTCACCCCTTCCTGTTCTCTTCGGAGAGATGCTTCCGACCTTGGAACCAGGGGAAGCATCCTTCGAAACTGTTTTAGGCCGTCCGGGTTTTGTGGAACCCCCGAACGGGTGGTCGACCGCATTCATAGCGATTGCGGAAGTCTTTGGGTAGAGCTTTCCTTCCGACCTCGCCTTGTGGTGGACCTGTCCAGCCTTCTCGAACTCTTTATCAGTCCTTCCGCCGCCCGCTACCTGTCCTATCGTCGCGCGGCAGTCCGGGTCCATGTCCTTGAAGTTCTTGGAAGGAAGCCTCACACGGGTCTTGTCCGATTCATGTGTGACGATAAACGCGTAAGTCCCGGAAGAACGCGCTATCTTTCCACCGTCACCAGGCTCCAGCTCGATATTGTATATCGGGACTCCTTCAGGTATCTCTCTCAGTGGGAGAGTGTTACCGGGTTCTACAGGCGCTTCTATACCTACCTCGATATCGTCTCCGACAGAAACTCCTTCAGGTGCCAGAACGTTCCTCTCCTCCCCGTCATCGAACTCGACGATCGCGACCGGGGCGGTCCTCGCGGGGTCGTGGACTATATCCACCACTGTCCCGGCCACTTCATCTTCCCGGTGCTCCACTCCGCCCTTCCCTGTGTGGGAAGGTGAGGTGTACGTGGGAGATCCTTTACCCCGTCTCTGGCTACGGATTCTTTTGCTCATTTGGTATCACAGCATTCCCAGACGTGTGGCCACGTCCATGGCGTCGTGCTCCGGTGCAAGTTTTACATACGCTTTCTTGTCGTTACCGCGGTTCAACGTATTGACCTTGTCGACACTCACGTCGAAAAGCCCCTCGACCGCGTCCTGTATCTCGTCCTTGTTACTCCTATCGTCCACTACAAGAGTCAGCTTGTTCTCTCTGTCCACCATGTCCATGCTCTTCTCTGTGAGATGCGGATGTTTGATAACGTCCCAGTCCTCCATCTATATCACCTGAAAAGCTCCTCTTCCTCCAGCTTTTCTACCGCGTTTTCCGACCATACAACGAGTCTTCCAGGCTCTGTTCCTGGCGCGAGAACTTCCGCGTCCATGTGCTCAACTTCACGGACCTCGACTCCGGGGATGTTCCTTGCCGCCTTTGAGATACCCTGATCCTCTCCTACAACGAGTAGAGGACCTGCCTTCTCACGGGTCGGCCGTCCCCTGTTGGCTCCCTTCCCGGCTCTCGACTGTTTATCCCTGACCCGGTCGAGCTCCCCCTCCAGTCCCAGTTCTTCCAGGAGATCCACAACGTCAGAAGTGCTCTCGAGCTCTTCAACGCTCGAATCCACGACCAGAGGCAGCTCTGTATCACCTATAACGTGGCCTCTCTCCTGCACGAGCTCCTCGTCCATGGTGGCCGCGACCGCGCTCCTTATACCTTTCCGCCTCTCCTTGTCATTGATATCCTTCTCGAAGTCCTTCTCCGACTTTGGAGGATGAGCTTTCCTGCCTCCTACCGCCTGTGGAGCTTCTCCTCCCGGTCCTGACATCTGCATACCGCGCCTGAAGGTTATCTTCCTCGGCGTCCTCGAGGACGGGTAGCTCCTCCCTCTTATACCTCTGTACGCGCGGCTCCTCTTCTTCCAGTGAGTGACATGCTTCAGACCGGATTCCTCGTCCGCCCCGTACCTCTGCCTCCTCTTGCTCTGTGCCGAGAGAACAGCCTTCTTTATGATGTCCGGACGCACCCTTTCCCGGAACTGTAGAGGTAGGTCTAGTTCGTCCGTCTTCTTTCCGTCCGCGTCTCGAACTTTTACCATCTTTCTCAGCTCTCGATATGGGTGATTTCCGGGTTTTCCGGGTATTCTCCGTTCCTTACCGCGGGCCGAAACATTATAAGCCTCTTCGCAGGCCCGGGGACCGATCCTTTCACTATAACGTACTCGTTCTGGACCTCTCCGTAGTTCTTGAACCCGCCTTCAGGATTCACGTCTCCCGGTTCATCCCTGAGGTCGAGCACGCGCTTGTTCAGTTCCGTACGCTTGTTGTATCCCGTCCCACCGGGCTGGGGAACTGTCCATCGGGTGTGGTCAGGATGCCACGGACCGATGTTACCTGCCTTCCGGTTAGACTTCTGGGTCTTGTGCGAGAGGGTCTTGACACCGTGCCTCTTCACCGGCCCCTCGAATCCCTTCCCTTTCGTGATGCTGATAGTGTCAACGTACTGTCCAGGTTCAAATACATCGCTGACCTGGATCTCGGTTCCGAGAAGGTCTTCTGCAACCGCCCACTTGTCTTCAACCTGGTCGCCCCCTATAGGCATCTCGAAAACTTCCGGTTTCTTCTTCTCGACTCCTGCCTCCCACGGCTGGGTGTGGACCAGAAGGCGGAGATCGCTGATCTCCTCCATCTTATCCTCTATCGTATCCTTATCGGTCCTGTCCGGGATAACTGCCTTCCTCTCCAGTTGAGAGGAGACGTTGTCGGCGTAGACCTCTGTTAGAGGGTTCTCTCCTTCTTCGGTTATCCAGTAGGCGCGTACTCCGTAAACTTTCAGCGGAGGTACTTCGAGTACTGTTACAGCGTCCGCGACCTCCTGTCCCTTGGTCGGAGATTCTATCTCGTCATCTATACGCAGGATCCGTGTCATTCCGGCCTTGTAACCCGCGAACCCTGTAAGCTCTCCTTCTCCTGTCTCCTCAGGTGGCTCCAGCTGCGGATAGGGCCGGGGAGCTCTTCTCTGCGGTTTGTATCCGAGTGAACCGCGTCTTGGATGGCTTTTATCTGGCAAGGTTATCACCTGTAGGGTATCCGCGCTACGCGCGGAGACCGGAGCAGCCGGTCCAGCATTGCCAACTGCTGCTCAGCAGTTGGGGCAGAGGCCTCGCACGAGGCATGCACGCCCAGAACCTGGGCGTGGTTCAAGGAGTTAAAAGAACTTTTAAATAGGGGCTGGTTTATCCTTTCACGTTGACGACCGGTCGCATCCTGGCCACCTTCCTACCTATACCTAGAGCGTCAGTGACTTTCACAACCTCGTCCACGTCCTTGTAGACCCCTGGGGCCTCCTCTGCTATGGTTGAACCGCTCTGTGCTTTCACGTAGATCCCTTCCCTCTCAAGATCGTCCTGCACGTCTTCCCCCCAGTAGTCCTCTTTCGCCTGCGTCCTTGACATGAGACGGCCTGCGCCGTGCGCGCTGGAACCGAAAGTCTTCTTCATCGCCTCCTCTGTCCCCTTCAGAACGTACGATGAAGTTCCCATGGAACCCGGTATCAGAACTGGCTGTCCCACGTCACGGTACGCCTCAGGGACTTCAGGATGGCCGGCAGGGAACGCCCGTGTCGAACCCTTTCTATGCACGTAAACCTCCCTCTCCTCCCCGTCTATCTCGTGCTCCTCCTTCTTCGCTATATTGTGCGCCACATCGTATAACAGGTGCATGCCGAGCTCCTGCCACGACCTGTCGAATATCCTCTCGAACGCCTTCCTAGCCTGGTACATAACCAGCTGCCTGTTAACCCAGGCAAAGTTGATAGCGGCGTTCATCGCCCCGTAATACTGATCCTCAAGCTCCGAACCTGACGGGGCGTAGGCAAGCTCTTTATCCGGCAACCCTTCCAGCTCCTCCTGGTGCTCCTGCTCTATCCTCCTCAAGAAATCGGAACACACCTGGTGGCCGAGACCTCGGGAACCGCAGTGGATGGTCACCACGACCTGGTCCTCCTCCAGCCCGTAGTCCTCAGCTGTCTCCTCATCGTATATCTCGGAGACTACCTGAACTTCGAGGAAATGGTTGCCGCTGCCCAGTGAACCGACCTGCTCCTTCGCACGGTCCTTCGCCTTCTCGGAGATGTGTTCGACCGATGCTTCCTCCCTGTATCCCTCGTCCTCGCAGTGTTCCAGGTCATCTTCCACCGCGTAACCATTGTCCTTGGCCCAGTGAACCCCGTTCAGACAGATCTCCTCTACGTCTCCCTTGGAAAGGCTTCCCGCGACCGCCCCCTCCCCCAGACCTGAAGGAACCTTCTGAAACAGGATGTTAGCCAGCTGCTTCTCCTTTCCCTTTATATCGTCGTAGGCGAGGTCTGTCTTCATGACGCGTACTCCGCAGTTGGATACAATGAAGCTGTTCGCCTGGAAGTTGTGCTCCTCGTGCTCGACCCCTATATCGTAGACAGGCTTCCTGCCTGAGAACTCGATTGATTGGATCTCCACGGGAACAGAGAGGTTGTCCTTGACCTCTATTTCATCCTGGTGCTCCTCGAAGTCAGGGAAATCCTCAGGCGGACGTATCTTTGTATCTCGCCCGCTCCAGATACTTCTCTCGATGAACCGGTCGTTGATCTCAAAGCGCTGTTTCAGTTCTTTGGGCGCGGATCCGTTGTTGTAGAGGGACACTGCTTTCTCTGCTATCTGGGCCCTTCTCTGTATCGCGTGTTCCTTCAGTTTCGTGTACTGGACGACCTTCATCGCTTCCTTCTGCTTTTCGAGATTGTACCGGTAACCTACAGTGGTGAAGAACCGGGTAAGGTTCTCGGGTTTGCTGCTGATCCCGAAACGGAGCCGCAACATGTCGTGTTCTGCGTTACTGTCCGTCTCGAACGCTTCCAGGGCTGTAGTTTCGATATCAAGGGATCTGAGCAGGTCTTTGAGTTCCAGCATGAACTGTTCACCTTCCTCTCTTTTCTCTTCTGTCCGGTTCTGGGAGACCTGTGGTGTATAGAAATTCTTTCGGTACACGGCTGAAGGTTTGCTCATCTCGGCCCCGAAGAATGCCGAGAGGTACAATGCCTTCTGCCAGTCCGCCAGCTCTGAAAGGTAATCCGGGACGGTAAACCCGCTTTCCACCTTTTTCCCTGACGGAGCTCCGAGCTCTATGAGGAGCTTCTGGAACGCTCTCGATCCACAGGAGACGCTGGTCTCCGTTGCCTCGAACTCTTTACCTTCGACCTCGTGCTGTCGGTCCCGCTCGTAGATGCTTGACGGCGAGAACCCGAGCTGCCTTATATCCCGCTGGATGGTTTCGAGATCCTCCTTATCGGCGTAGAAGGTTGTTTTCCCTGTTTTATTGAAAGCTCCGTCTCCTGTATGGAACCCTACCAATTTCAGCAGGATGTTGAATTCGTGGTCCGTGGTCCGGAGAGGGAGCAGATCCCTGTCGGTGAGCGCTCTCACGAGCTGGGGATTATCGCCGGAGAAATCGTCTCTATCGAGAACTACTTTTTCTTCCAGCTCCTCGTCCGGAAGACCCTCGAAAGGCCTGACCATCACGGTATCTCCCTCTTCAAGGTCTTCCAGTTCCTTCATGCCCTCTGGGGTGAGGAAAGGATGGTCATCTGTCGCTTCGATTGTATCCCCGGTCCTGGTTTCAACCTGGTAAACTTCGTCTTCTTCTCGCTCCATGAAGAGGTGTATATCGGATTCTTCTGAACGTTCGGACGCTACTGTGGCCCTCTCACTTTCGAAATCATCCTTCA
>JALIDP010000007.1 GCA_022865215.1 Candidatus Nanohalarchaeota archaeon QJJ-7
TCATCACCCTCGATGAAGTCTGTCTTGTTGCTGTGTACGGTGATGTTGTAGTCCCCCTCCGGTTTACCTGAAGCATCTGAAACGTTGAATATACACGCTGCCTCACCTCCTGCGCTTGTCGTGTTGTACCCTGTTTCAGGGCACCTGTAATGGTTGTTTCCCGGACCAGAAACGTTGAACCATGTGCTCACTCCTGGTTCCGCACCACAGTCCGTCTCGACGCTCGTGTTGATGTAGATCGTGTCGGTCGACTTCTGGTCGAACCTAACCCCACCTGTGGGCCTGTCCACTGTCGGCTGCAGCTGGTCGGTGATGTCGAAGTAGAACCAGCGCTCCTCGTCACCGAAGTACGGCGCGCCACCACCCGTCGTGACACGCGCCCTCACCTGCCCGACCGCGTATTCCGGTGAACACTTCGGGTCGATCGTGAAGTTGGTGAAACCTCCGGTATCGGAGAGGACGTTGCTCGACTCGTTCACCGACGGGTTGGCATCGACCTCCACCACGTGCAGGATGCCGTCGAGAATCCACGTCTGGTTATCCGTATCGTTCGTCCGCACCTTCAACGTCGTCTGGTTCTGCGTATCTGCCTGCAGGTCGCCCCTGTCGAGCAAGGTGTTGTTGCCCGCCCAGTGCAGGATGTCAATCTCGTCCTCGGTCACCGTAATCTCCGGACCGAATGCCTCTCCTGCATTGTTGCTACTGTCGGTGGCGTTGACCTTGGTCGCCCAGCCCGGATTGATGTCCGTGTAGTTGAACGGTTTGTCCGTGATGGAGACGAGTTGGGCGTTACTCGATGTTGTCGGTGCCGATATCGTCTTAGGGGCACCTACCTGCTTCCAGTTTCCAGTCAAAGGGTTTTGAGTCCATGCATAGACATCCACGTTACCTCCCTGCGCATCGTAAACCTTTGCCGAGAAGTTCCAAGTCTCTCCCCAGCCACCGGTACCGGTTCCGCCCGCGGTAGCATTTACCTCCGAAATCTGAGGGGCTTCGACATCGTAAGTCCACTCGTATGTCACCGCTCCGACCGATACCGAACCGGAAGTTGCCGGAAGATTCACAACTGTTGTGAATGATGGCTCCACCCCGGTGAAATCATCGCCTATACCTAGATTGCAGGTTATCGGACTGGTCGGGTTATTAACCGCGTTATTATTGTAACCACAGGAGCTAAGAGGTCCGAAAGCAGTGTTATCGGCAATCGAGTAGCTCGCCGGATAATACGTTGTCCCCCCGTTGTTGTCGATAGACGCGTACGCATCGGCGGGCGAGTTTCCTGTGTTGGTGGCGGCGAACGTGAAGTTAATCCGGGATAGGTAGCAGTTCGATACAGCCGTAGTACCTGCCGCCTCGGTACAGTTTGTGTTCGGTGTCCAGGTTTGAGTTGAACTGGTTCCTCCCGCGTTGTTCGCGACTGCACTCCAGTCAACACTGTCGGTGAAGTAACCGGCAACCGGGTCGACCGCGAGCTGCCAGTTCCTGAACTCGGTGAAGGTCTGCGTTCCTCCTGAAGTATCGTAGTCTATCTCCGCCTTGCCGAGCCTGTAAAGGTAAGGCCAGATTTCCGGGACCTGGGCCTTGTACTTGACCTCCGATTTGTTCGACACGCCTTCCCATTCCAGTATCTTCGTGTCTCCTTCCGTGGTGACGCTGGCACCGTTCGGTTCAGTTACGTTGAAGTCGGCAGGGATCTTCTCCCGGACTGTGTAATTGGAATCCTGCGTGTAGGAAGTGGTCGATATCTTGCCAGTGTAAGGCCCCTTCCTCGGGTCCAGTGTGAAGGGGAAGTCACGGACTATGTCGAAGGCGAAATCCTCCCTGACCGCGAACTTCGATGTTATGGAGGCCCTCACGTCCTCCTCATCGTGCCGGGCGGTTGCGGTCATCGTGTAGTTCCCGGCCTCCTCTGTATCCAGGAACCTGACATCGTAGACTCCCTCTCGAATATAACTGTCCCTAACGGTATCTTCCGAAGTTGAGAACGTTTTCGTCTCGCCTGATGGAGAGGTGACGTTAAGACTGACATCCGCCCCGCTGACAAGGTATCCTTCGCTGTCCAGCACGACCATGTAGATGTTGGCCATCTCTCCAGGCCGGTAGATGCTCTTCTTTGTGTTGATGGAAATCAGGCCCCAGGTGAACTCAGTGGACATGTTCCCCTCAGGAGTCTCCAGATGGAGTTCGTATACCCCCGGTTTTACACCTCTCGTCCTGGGTATATCGACCCGGTAACCGTCTCCTTCCTGGACCACTTCCGGCTGGATATCTGCCGATGCACCTGAACTGTCTGTCACCCTTGCCTCTATATCCGGCCTCTGTCTGGATACGTCCACGGTGCCGTTGAAACCTCCTGAAACGTTGAATTCTAGCTTATCGTCCCTTCCGTCCCCGTTAACATCCTTCCGTACGAAATCTTTCTTCTTATCCCCCTGGCTTACGGTGAATCTAGAAGGGGTGGAGCCCTCGAAACTCGGGTTCTCACCCATCCTGAAATCGGTCTTCCCGGAACGGATGGATAACGATGAACTGTCGTTCACAGGGAGAGCGACGGTCGACTTCTTATCCCGGAAGTTCTGGACATGGAACTCCTGCACCTTCCCCTGGAGACGTTCCTGTTCCGATCTCTTCTGCACGGAGAACTCTTTGACAGATATCTCGTCAGTGTCGCTTGAACCGTTTATTTTGCGGGAATCGTTCCCGGGGTAGGACGCGGTGAGGTCGTAATCACCTGGCGGAAGCGGCTGGTAGTTGGCAGTCCCCTGTTTCCCGGTCTCGAGCAATGAAATAGTGGCGTTATCCCGCGAGAGGTTGATGGTCTGGCCCTCGAGGAGCTTGCCCCTCTTGCTGTCCACCAGCCCCACAGTCGCTCGTCTCCCCTGGACCGACAGGCTCAGAGTGGACTTGGTCCATCCTCCAGTGACCTGGTCCTCCCCCGGGCCTTTGGAAGCGTTGTTCACCATGTTGCCTGTAACGTTACCGTTGGAGGCCGCAACAGCAAAAACTCCGAAGAGGGCGATAGCAAGAAGTAGGACTGCCGCGAAATCCGCCTGTCCAGGGTTCTTTCCACGGGTTAACCAGTTATACCCTCTCCGGAACTCCCGGATATACAGGCTGAAGAGACCCTCCATCATACCCTTGAAAAGCTGTAAAACACCGTAAAGACTGTATAATACTATAAATCGCGCGTGCGCGATGTCGATTTCGCCAGTTCGTTTCCTTTCCATTCACTACCACGGAAGTCGCTCTTCCCCCTGGATCTCTCCCACGCAAAATCCGGCCGAACAGCACCTAAAACAGTGAATAAGACGGCTTATAAGGGTTTTTAATTACCCCTCTAATACACCCCGATGTATTAGTCGGGTAAGAACAAGCGGAACCGTTTCAAAGGTCTGTCCCGCGACCCCTCCTTATTTATAGACCAAACCATTATAGTGCACTAAGAAGCCATGTCCGGCGACACATTCCCTGAAAAACTTCTAGAAGAGAACCTCCGTTGCCGGGTAATATACTATTCTTGCGTAAATCCCAGCACCATCGCCGACCTCAACCAGGCCTGGGGTTACTCCCCTACCTATCTCTACCAGGAGAACGCGATAGACCGGCTGGAAGACTCAGGTATCATCGAGGTCGAGGAAGATGGAGGGAAGAAGATCATAGAGTCCAGTTACGATAAACTGTTCGTCGAAGGAAACATAGAGAAAGGTATGGATAACATAAACCAGCTCATCCTCCAGGAGTTCCTTATCCACTCCAAGGGTTTCCATCCTAGCAGGGGGGCGGAGAGGGACAGAGAGGACATGCTCTCCATGGCCCGAGGAAACCTTGAAGAAGAACTCGAACAGAACCTAGTGGCGATGGAGTTCAGCTGGGACGACTATTCCAAGCTGGTCACACTGTGGCAGAACGAACTCTTCAAGGAGACCTTCTTCTCCCTCGATATCCTGACCGCTCTCTTCGGGGACAGGAAGGATGAACTGCCCCAAAACCCACTGGACCATCTCTTCCGACTCACCGCAGGTATAGTCAACGTCATCGGTCGTTCGAGGGAAGAGAGAGGGCTGATGGTCCCCCCCGGCCTGACATACCGAGTGGAACCTATCATAGTGCCTGCCCACAGGCTACTTGATAAAAGGAGGTCGGATGAATCCGACCATTCCGAATTCGCCTCCAGGATGAACGATGTCTACTCCATTTTCAGGTCCAAGTTCCACGAGGACCGCTTCAACCACGACTTCCTGAAGGATTTCTCGGACCTGGCGATGCGTCGGCCCCGGGACAGGAAGTTCTCCGACCTGTTCGACAAGTACCGGGGCTCGGACAGGTTCACCAACCCCTTCTCCTGAGATAGACTAGGGTGCCTATCCAGGCGAACTGGAAGATTAGGAACGCTTTCAGGACTGTCGAGGAAAATATAGTATCCACGACTCCTCCCTCTCCAGAAGGTTCCGGGGAAGAAGGTGGAGAATCTTCACTACCATTACTCTCATTCGTGTCAGACCTGTTCCCCTGGACCACATCATCCTTCACTTCTCCCCCTTCATACTCTTCTCCTGGCTCTTCCTCGCCCTCCGATGGGGAGGGTTCCGATGCATTCTCCCCGTCCACGTTCACTGTGTAGACGAACTCCTGTACCTGGGAGGTGGAAACACTCGTTCCCACAGAACCTGCCCCACTATCCCTGAAAGATGTCTCTACCATGTAAACCCCTCCAGACGTTTCTTCCGGCACCCGGATATCTATCGAGACCTCAACTATCTTCCTCACCTCTCCACCTATCTCCATGTACCGGAAATCGTACTCTCCCGGCCTGGAAAGATCGATCTCCTCCGGGGATACCTCCATATCCCATCCTCTGGGAGCATCGAGAGATCCCATTTCCACAGTCTTCTCCCCGAAAAGGTAGATGTTGAACCCTTTGGAACCTCCTGGCTCGACCGTGGCTGAATCCACACCCCGGGAATACCCGAAAGCCGAGACCGATGAAGCCATTATAACCACCAGAAGAGCCAGATAAAGGGTTCTCCTATGACGAGGCATTGGCTTTAACCTCCAAAGTTCCGTTGTAATCCCCGGCGTATACGTAGGGGACCGAAAGCCAGTAGTAGGTAGTCACGTTCTTCCCGGGCGACACCCCCCGTCTCAGAGAGGAGAAAGAACCGGTGAGTTTCTCCGCCTCCTTTTCGCTGTTCTCGGATGCGTTCCAGGTCATGTTTGTCACCCCGATAGTACTGGTACCGTTCTCGAGGTCCTCGCCTCTCAACCACAGATCAGAGGTTACGGAATCGGATGTGACCGTGATATTGTAGAACCTCTGAGAGTTCTTCTCCGCCGCGTAAGTATTCCCTACAGACACCTCGCCGAAGCTTATCCCGTTCCATCCCATCTCTATATCCACCGCTCCTGTAACTATCTTCACCTGGGAATCCGTGGTGTCGTTCCATCGAACGCTGCTGTTGGTAGAGAAATTCACATCAACATTCCACACTGACCCGAGATCTCCTGTCGCATTGATCTTCCATGTAACATTACAGCTCTCCCCCTGATGAAGGTAGGGGGCGCAGGTCAAGTTGCTGTCCACATCCACCGTGTGGAGAGGTTCTCCGGAGAAATCAGAGATCTGGGTTCCGGGTTCGGTACCGGTCTCGTTGTATCTGGATGTCCCGTTCACCTTACCACAGTCACCTTCCCTGCAGGTCGCGGTCGCGTTCATAAGGAAAGTGGTATTCTCCCCGACAGAGAACGGGGACGGAGGATCCTCCAGTTCAACGTCCAGGAACGCGGTCTCAGCAGGTGCAACCGCATCGAACCGGTCTGTCTGGAACCACAAGTGGGTAGAGTTCTCCTCCACCCCGTATTCCGAGGTCCCGTTCACCTGCCATCCCCCCTCAGTGCAGTTACCGTGTGAGAAGTTCCAGTCATTGCAGTGGAGAACCGCTTCAGGGTTCATCCCAAGCTTGGGAAACGTCAGATTGACTTCAGAATAGTCCATTCCCGTGTCATTGAACGCGTAGACAGTCTTCACCTCGCCCACCGACGGAGGAACGCTGTCGGTGTAGTTATCGATTATCTGGGGCTCCACTGTTACCGCATCTGTGACGTTCAACTGTTCAGTGTCCGCGTCAAAGAAGGAATCGAAAACAGGCCCATGGAACGATACCGAATGATCGGCCCTGTTTACGGTTGTGGCTTCGAGTGACGGGTTCGCCTGTCCCAGAGACTCCCAGGAGATCATATCTCCTCCCGATCCCCGCAGGGAGATGTTGAAACCTTCCGTTATATCGCCAGAGGAGTTCCTGATAGAGGCGTTGACATGGCCTAAACGGGTATAGTTGAAGGAAGCGACAGTGCTGTTCCACGTGATGTTCCCCCACCGGAAGGATGAGTTAGTCCCGGACGCCGACGAGTCGTACCAGGTCTCGTAGGTCGCGTTCCAGGTCCCCTGGAGCGTCAAAGGGGTCTCAAAATCTCTGCTGGTGAAATTGGCGGTGTTGTAGACCGTGCCTCCGATATCGGTATAGATCCTTAACACCAGGGAATCACCTATACTGATGTTCGTTTCCGGAACCTCCCATCTACCGGACTGGGAACCGCTACAGGTAGCGCTATCACCGCAGGTGTTGCTATCGCGGAATACTTCAGCCACCATCGAACCCGGAGTTATCTCGTTATCTCCCTCATCACTCTGGTTCCAGACGCGTAATCCCCAGGTAGAGTTAAGGCCCTGTGATTCTTCGCCGCGGAAGACTTGCTTTCCTGTGTCCGAGAGAGTGGTGTTCCAGAGGTAACCGTTCTCCCCGTTCACCGTAACGGTTTCCCCCCGGAAGAACCTGGTTTCAGAGGTTGAAGAGGCAGAAGACGCAAGGATAAATAGTACTAGGATTATACACAGAGAACGGAAAAACTGTTCCATTCGTCTCTCCATCCTTTACGATGCCTCTTGACCCTGTGAATCCAAGGTCGCAGAACTTTATACCCTTTGCTATCCTCTCCAAACTATGACAGGGATAAATGATTTCCAACACTCAGCTGGGCGAGGCGTAGATAGTAAGTATTGTACTGTTCAGATCCCCTGCCGGTATACCTTCCGGCATAGATAGCCCGACATCGCCGCTGAAAGACTCACCAGGCACCAGATTGCCACTGTATATATACTGGGGATTGTTACCGGTAACAGGGAAGATGCCTTCACTGTCGAACCGGAATACATAGAACTTCTCACAGCTCTGGTGGGTAGCAACGTAATGCCCCTTCAGAGGTCCTTCGGTGGCCGGGCTATTCAGCATCGCCCATTCTGACCCCTCTGTACCATCTGCCCCCATATCGTAATCCACCCTTTCTGACTGGATCGACAGATCCCTGTTGCTCCCTGCCCCTGAATCGGTCTCGTTCTTCATCCTCAGGGTCACATCAGATTCATTACAGTATCCATTGGTGGAGGAGTTCATCGCCCATATATAGTCTCCAGTATGGTTACGGTAGAATCCCCAAGATTCCTCTCCCGGACCAGTGAAACCTGTATTAAGTCCGGTAGGCTTCCCTCCCGCATCCTGGGTTATATTCCAGGATAGGTATCCTACATGATACATGTCGGACGTACCGTTCTGCATCCAGAGGAACCGTCCAGCAGCGTATTCCCCGGGAAGTCCTGTCCCCAGCGGGTTATCCTGCTCGCTTTCCAGCGTGTTCGGGTGCGCATATATATTGGTTATGTTTGTGGACCCGGAATTCTCGATTATCAGGTTGAGTGCCGGATTATCCGAGAAGTTGGTACTGCCTACAGTAACTCCCGAGAAGTTATAGGAGTCCGGCGTGAGAGTCACAGATGTCGTCTCTGCCACGCTAACAGTAACGTTCGACTGGTTGCCTGTCAGCGCCACCGCCATCCCTGTAACCTGGCCGGTTCCAAGAGATAAGTAGATAGCTGCTCCTGCCAGAACCACAAAAACAGCGGCAAATAAAGCTTCCCGTGAAGAAACCGATATACCAGTCGGTGACGGGAGGTACATACCTATCACTTGGTAGCAGCCTGCTTATAAACCTTTTGAAGGTTCATGAGGTCAAACACGTTGTTTATCTCTATCGCGATCACCCGCCTATTCCTCCTCCTTCCGCCAGAAAACCAGTTCCATGAGCGGCACGTTGAGGTACTCTTCTCCAGCATATAAATGCGCCAAGATAAAGAATAGCGCCAATAACCCTCCTAAACCTATCATGTAGAGTGCTGGGAAAGGACCTGTTTGGACCATGAAAAGGATATCTCGCTTCCGGTTTAAGATTCTTTCGACTCCTCGGCCTCTACTCCTTCAGGTTCCTCCACCTCCTCTCCACCTTCATCACCCGCTTCAGCACCCTCTACTCCCCCGTCCTCGTAGTCTTCGTCCATATCTCCCTCTTTCATCTGCAGAGGGTGTACCTCGGAAGACCATTCCCTTAGAGCTTCCATCACCAGCCCGTCCTCTCCTATAAGCACTAAGAGTATGCCTACGGAGAAAACAGTGTACCTGACCACCGGAGAGGCATTGAGGGCTGCTACATCAGTGAAGGATCCCAGAAGGTTTCCTCCCAGGAGTATGAATCCCATGTACTGCTCCTTGAACCCTCTCAGGGACAGGAAAAGTAAGGATATAGGCAGGATCAAGAGGAAAGAACTGAAGACTATAGCCCATCCCCCCGGATTCGTCTGGCAGTTCATAGACGTGTAGGTGGCAAAGGATGAGAGGTCGAATATGACTATAGAAAGGTCTCCGCAGCCGTAGTAAACCCCCATAAGGAGATGTCCTATCTCGTGGAGGACCCCTGTGGCGGTGAAAAGGACTGTATTTATTACTACCACGAACACCAGCAGCTTTACCAGAGTCCATAGAGATACTCTTTTCATATGGCTACTCTTCGATAGTTAATCATCTAAATTCTTTAAGTTTTGACCTTAAATCCTCTGCATCTAAAGCATCAGCGTCCGCCAGCTCTATCTCTCCTTCTCCACCAAAACGGATGCAGAACATACCTGCCTCCTTGGCCGATCTCACACCGTTGAAGGAGTCCTCTACCGCAACGCAACTCCCTGGTTCGACACCTAACTTCTCCGCAGCATGGATATAGACATCGGGCTGGGGTTTCCCGCCTCCTTCTATCTCTTCCACACTCAACACCAGATCGAACAGTTCCTCGAGACCGAAACGGTCGAACACCATGCCTATCCATCTCCGCGGCGAGGACGAAACAACCGCTGTCTTGAAACCTTCTTCCCTCAGGTCCGGGACAAGTTCGCAGAAATCTTCCATCAGTTCCACTCTTTCACCATATATAACCTCTGCTGCCTCATCGTACCTCCCTATGAACTCGGTCCTGTCCATATCCAGGCCGTATCTTTCGGCCAGCAGTTCGTAAGTCTCCCTGTAGTTCCTGCCTTTAACCTCTTCCATTACCCCCTCTACGTCCTCTTCCAGTTCTTCCTCGAATATCTCCCTCTCCAGCCGATGCCAGTACCTCTCACTGTCCACTATCACCCCGTCCATGTCAAATACTACAGCTTCCATACCGCCTGCAGTAATCTCGATGATTATAAAACAGTTGGAAGAAGGAAGGTTAACATATGCCGAAATACGTCTGCGACGAGTGCGGCGAAGTGTTCCAGAGCAAGGAGGAACTTGAATCCCACGCACACGAGTCCTCTAAAGCCCCGAGACTCCAAAATCTCCAGATCCCGTCCCTCAGTCTGAGACAGATAGCGGTCCTCTTCGGTGTTTTCCTGATGGCGACGCTTTTCATGGGTACAGTCTTCTTCGCCTCCTCCATGGGTCCTTCCGACCAGAACGAGCGCGGCACACCTGCATCAACAGAAGACACCAGTCCCCCGACAGGTTACACCGTCCAGTCCCAGGGCGACATCCCCCGGGTATCGAACGCGGAACTTCCCGGTTCAGCCGTCACCGGGAGCGAAATCAGTCACGACGCCCAAGTATATCTCCTGACACGGCCTTCAGTCCTGCTCCAGTACAGCTGCACAGGGTGCCAGGAAACAGTCCAGAATCTCTCCGGGATCGCGAAAGACTACAACAATGACAGGAACTGGGTTTATGTCGCCCCCTACAGCGATATGGACTCGAAGATCGCCGTCACCGGGTTCCAGAGAGGACCCCTCAAACTTGAGGAGGTTGACGATGACCGGATAGGGAGTTTCATATGCTCCTCCCTCCAGGAACAACCGTTACAATGTGCATTCCGGTGATAGAGTGGATATCGATGACCCCGTCCACGGCTCTAGAGAGATAGAGGAGGAGATTCTAAAGGAGCTCTTGGATACCTCCCCGGTACAACGCCTGAAACATGTGAACCAGGCAGGCCCTTCCCGGTATCTCAACAAGAACGCAGTCACCCGGTTCGATCACTCGGTAGGTGTTATGCTTCTCCTCAGAGAGTTCGATGCCTCCCTCCAGGAACAGATCGCGGGACTCCTGCACGACGTCCCTCACACCGCGTTCTCCCATGTCGCGGATTTCGTGTTTGACACAGAAAGACACGAGTACCACGAGCGTTTCATGGACAAGATAGTACGGGATTCAGAGATACCTTCCCTCCTGGAAGACCACGGTTTCGATGTAGACCACATACTGGACGACGAGAACTTCCCTCTGCTGGAGCGTGAACTCCCTGACCTGTGTGCCGACAGGATAGACTACTTTCTGAGAGACTGGAAGATCGTCGGAGGCGGAGATATACAAAGAATGCGGGAGAGCCTCGGAGTTCACGAAAACAGGTTCGTACTCTCCGACCGGAAAGTCGGAGAGGAGTACGCTCTGAAATATGTCAGGGCGGATGAGCGGTGGTGGGCGAACCCGGAGGAAGTTGCCGTTTTCCACGTCCTGGCCGAAGCGTTACGGCATGCGCTTGAGAAGGGTCTGATGGAGGAGGACGATCTTTTCGGGACTGATACAGAAGTTCTGGGGCTTCTCCAGGGGTTCGATGAACCTGAGATAGAGGAGAAGCTGGAATTACTTGATAAAGGCTTCGAAGTGGCTATAGACCCCGAAAATCCTGATTTCGTGGAGGAAACCAAGCTCCGTTATGTGGACCCTCTGGTCGTTGAAAACGGAGAAGAGATAAGGGTAACGGATTACTCAGAGGAATTACAGGAACGGATAGACGAGCACAGGGAGTTCCTCGAAGGAGGGTTCCCGATAAGGATAGAATCCCCAGAGATTTAAGTCAGGGTTTCATACAGAGGGCTATGGCCGACTGGCACTCTCTCGATGAAGAAGAAATCTTTCAGGAGCTTGGCACCTCTCCTGAAGGCCTGAGTGAAGAAGAGTCGGAGGAACGGCTGGAAGAGCTCGGGAGGAACGAGATAGATACAGGTGAAGAGGTCCATCCGCTACGTATCTTCATCGGTCAGTTCACCGACTTTCTTATCTACCTCCTCATCCTCGCAGCACTCGTATCGCTCGGTATCGGGTTCTTCCCCGGACACGAGCCAGAATACGTGGACGCCACCCTCATCTTTCTCATCCTGATAGCCAACGGCGTCTTCGGTTTCGTCCAGGATTACAGGGCTGAAAGGGCTATAGAGGCTCTCAAGGACCTTTCAAGCCCTGATACTACAGTCCTGCGAGACGGTGAGAAGAAAGTCGTTGACTCCAAGGAAGTGGTTCCTGGAGATATCGTGTTCGTGGACCAGGGTGACGCGGTACCTGCAGACGCTCGAGTCCTGGAGGGCTCCAACCTCGAGACTGACGAGTCTGCTCTTACAGGGGAAAGTTTACAGGTATCGAAGGGTCCCGGGGCGCTGGAAGAAGATACTCCGCTCGCGGAGCGCTCCAACATGTTATACATGAACACCACCGCGGTCACGGGGAGAGGGAAGGCTGTCATCGTGGAGACCGGTATGGAGACCGAGGTCGGGGACATCGCGGAACAGATAACCGAGGCCGAGGATAAGGAGACACCGTTCCAGGAAGAGGTGGACGAGCTCGGGAGGAAGATCGGTTACGGGATAATGGCTATAATCGCGGTGGTCGCGGTGGTCCAGCTCTTTTTCACCAGCGCCTCATGGGTCTCAACTCTTCTCGTGGCTATCACGCTGGCGGTCGCTGCAGTGCCCGAAGGCCTCCCTGCAGTGGTCACGCTCACTCTTGCTCTCGGTTCCAAGAAGATGCTGGAGAAGAACGCTCTCGTCCGTCGACTTCCTGTCGTGGAGTCGCTCGGATCTGTAGATGTCATAGTAACCGACAAGACAGGTACACTCACTGAGGACCGTATGACTGTGAGGCGTCTCTGGTTCTCGGGGGAAGAATACGAGGTCACGGGAACCGGAACAGATACGAAAGGAAAATTCTTGAAAGACGGAGATGAGGCAGGTGCCGAGGAACTCAGACCTCTTCTGGAGACCGGTTACATATGTAACAATGTGGAGGAGTCGAAGGAAGGTTACCGTGGAGATCCTACCGAGATAGCCATAGAAGTAGTGGCGGAGAAGGGAGGCGTTGAAAGTTCTAAGGAAAGGCTCCGCGAGATACCTTTCTCTTCCGACCGGAAGCGGATGACCACTATAAACCAGGGTGAAAGCCCTACGGCCTACATGAAAGGCGCCCCCGATACCGTGCTCGAAAGATGCGACCGGGTCCTCATCGACGGGGAAGTCAGAGAGATGACTGAAGAGCGGAAGGAGGAGATACTGGACAAGGTGCACGGGTTCGCTGGGGACGCTCTCCGCGTCCTTGGGTTCGCCCGGAAGGAGGTGGAGGACGTGGAAGCGGATGCGGATGAGATAGAGAAGGATATGGTATTCCTCGGTCTCCAGGGGATGATAGACCCGCCCAGGGATGAGGTGGAGGATGCGGTGAACGATTGCAGGGACGCGGGTATCCGGGTAGTGATGGCAACAGGTGACAACATCGAGACCGCGAAGGCTGTGGGGGAGCAGGTAGGGTTCGACCCGGAAGGTGCCATGGAGGGAGAGGAGATCGAGGACATGAGTGACGAGGAACTGCAGGAGGTGGTGGAGGACGTGGAGGTGTTCGCCCGGGTCTCCCCCTCGCACAAGGTCCGGATCCTGGAGGCTTTACAGGCGAACGACAACAACGTCGCGATGACTGGGGACGGGGTGAACGATGCGCCCGCACTGAAGAACGCTGACGTCGGGATCTCCATGGGCGAGAGAGGTACCGATGTAGCGCAGCAGGCCTCTGATATGGTGCTCCAGGACGATAACTTCGTGACTATACGGGATGCTATCGCAGAGGGACGGGGCATATTCGACAACATAAGGAAGTTCGTCAACTATCTCCTCTCCGCGAACGCAGGAGAGGTACTCATAGTGTTCTTCGGGATAATAATCGGCAGCATGATGTTCCCGGAGACCTTCAGCACAGGAAAGGAAGCACTTATACTGACGCCTGTGATGCTCCTGTGGATCAATCTTGTTACTGACGGCCTTCCAGCACTGGCCCTAGGCACCGACCCGAAATCCGAAGGGATAATGGATCGGCCGCCAAGAGGGAGCGATGAAGCGGTTATCAACCACAGGATGATGGCCTCGATAGTGGGTATAGGCCTCATAATGACTCTCACCGGCCTCCCGCTGTTCTTCTTCCATGCCACCACGGACCTTATACTCGCACAGACTGTGCTCTTCACATTCCTCGTCGTGATAGAGATGGTTAGAATCCAGACGATAAGACAGAGGTACGGGCTTTCCTTCTTCTCCAACAAGTGGATAGCCGGGTCCATAGGACTATCAATCCTTCTCCAGGCAGCAGTACTCTACACTCCACTGAACCGGTTCTTCGAGGTCGTTCCAATCTCCTCTTCGGTAATTCTAGAAGTGGGAGTTGGTTTCATCGCCTTCCTGATCCTCAACCAGGCGATGATATACCTCTACGATATCTTCATGGGTAAGGAAGCAGACACTGTGTAACCTCCGCAGCTTTTGAATATTGGACTCCAAGATCTCCCTATGTACTACCAGTGCCCTGAGTGCGGTTACAAGCAGAAATCGGAGGCAGTCGACCGTATAGAGTGTCACAGGTGCGGGAAAAGTTACGACAGGAAGAAAGCGAAGAAAGTGGACAAGAAGCCTGACGAGGAGAAAGGCCTGGATTTCTTCAAATACGAAATGGAGGACTGAAAGCTCTCCGATACCGGAACAGAGGGATAGGGTACACTTATGAAGTTCAGGAAGAGGTTGTTCATCAGAAATGCAGGGGGTTATCGAGCTGGAGGAAGGCGAGCTGGACCTCCACAAGACGATGCAGTGCGGGCAGACCTTCAGCTGGCAAAAGGTCTCAGGAGAACCATTTTTCGATGAATCTTCCAGTAACGAGAAATACTATACAACTGTGGATGGCGAGGTCGTTATCCTCTGGAAGGAAGGAGAGAACCTGCATTACGAGACTTCTGGAGATATATCCCGGAACATAGGTAGCTTCTTCCGGCTGCACGAGCCCCTGGACGAGGTCCTGGGGGATATACAGAGGGACGATATAATGGAGGAGGCGGTCGAAGAACACCGGGGCCTCCGGTTGGTGAACGACGAGTTCGTACCCACTCTGATATCCTATCTATGTTCCCCACAGATGCGGATCCCGCGGATAAAGGAGATGGTAGATTCTATCACTGAGAAGTACGGTACGGAGATAGAATACGACGGTACGAAATATAATCAGTTCCCATCTCTCTATGAACTCTCCGACGTTTCAGAGCGGGAACTACGCAGGATGGGGCTCGGATACCGTGCGAAGTACGTGAAGAGCGCTATAAGGCACCTGATAAAGGGGAAAGTTAAGGAGGAAGAGCTGAACGAGATGGGGTACAAAGGGGCGCACGAGGAGATACAGAAGATAAACGGTGTGGGGGACAAGGTGGCGGACTGCGTCCTTCTTTTCAGCCTCGGCTACCTGGAGGCTTTCCCTCTTGACACGTGGTCCTGGAGCGCGATCGAGGAGCACTATCCAGATCATCACCACGAGGACTACCATACGACTGCAGACAACCTCAGGGACTACTTCGGTGAATACGCGGGTTACGCGCAACAATACCTTTTCCACCACATGAGAGAACAGGAGGACTAAAACTCAGAGCGTCTCCAACCTCAGGATCTTCTCCAGCTCTTCGAGCGATTCCACGAGATAGTTCGGACCCACTCCTCCCAGCTCCTCCGCATCCGTTTCCCCTGAAGAAAAACCTATGGTGAATGCGCCTGACTGGTTGGCTGTCACGAGCTCTGCCTTCACGTCCGACACGAAGAAAGTCTTGTCGTATTTCGTATCGAGCGAGGAGAGGACTTCCTGAAGATCCTGCACTTGAGGGATGATGAAATCGGTGGGAAGCATCTCCTCGACCTCTTCTATCTTTCCGTCCGTCACCAGACCTATCTCGCTCCCTCTCTCCTGCATCTCCCCCATGAAATCTCGAATCCTTCCCTCTCTATCGTCAAAATCTTCCCTGAAGGAGCCGGACCAGGAGAATATTATCGCATCCATCACGCCCACCTAAATATCTGGCTAGGGCGCCTCCGCATACATCCGGCCCATGAAGGCGGATATCCCTAGCAAAATATAGAACGAACCGGCAAAGAGGACTATAAATGGTCCGATAATCGTTATGGCGGATATGAGAGTGATAACTATGACCGCAATATAGAGCAGGAGATAGAAAACTATGAACATCAACCAGAGACGGAGGTAATCTGTATTGAACGTACGTCGGTACAGTGTATCGATGCTGTAAGCAGCTCGCCAGTCTCGCGTCACAGCGTATGTCGACACGAGCATTATGCCGATATATGCTGCCAGGATGTACAGACCCCCGAGGATAACGGTAGAGGCTTGGCTCTCGATCCCAACCATGATAGATCCTGCGATGAAAACATAAATGACAACTGTATACGGTATTATTACCAGGAAAAACTTGATGCCTTCAACGAAGAGATCAACGAAGTCGCGTATCGGTGGAAGATCTTCGTCCTGGGCGGCGGCAGATATAACCCTGAGAATGTAGCCGTACAGCATAAATAAAGGGATGATAAGTACGCCGAAGAGTACCAGTACCGCCCCCTTGGCGATGTGGATCCAGCCCCGCTCCAGCGGGTATTGTGCAGAAAAGTCGATGATACCGTCCTCTTTATCCGCTGCCATGAAGTGAACATACCCTCTACTGCTTTAAAATGTTCGGTCTCGGCCTTTACGCCAATCCATGGAGATCAAACTTTCCATCGAGGAAGAGGGTAGCGGGGAGAGGGAAGAAGTATCGGTCGAAGTCGAGGAAGGTTCTTCGATCGAAACAGTGTTACAGGAGGCAGGAGTAAATCCGGAGACCGTTATCGTTGAGAGGGATAGGAAAATAGTTCCGAAAGGAGAGGAAGTAGAGGACAACGAACTGAAGGTTCTCAGGGTTATATCAGGCGGGTAAGTCTTAAAAGCAGGCAGTTCAAATTCTATGAACAACATGTCCTTCGTGGAGATCGAGGACGCGACAGAGCTGATAGCGGAGGCTCTGGATATGTCGGAACTCGAGAGAGAATGTTTCTTCGCGATGAGGAATGAAGAATGGACAGTGAAGGAGCTCGTCGAGGAGACTGGACGCTCACGCTCGATGGTCCAACGTGCTTTGAAGGAACTGCACGACAAGGGAGCAGTGGTACGTGAAGGGAGGACCGACCGGACTGTATACTATGTTTACCAGAGAGCCCCACTACACGAAGTCAGGGACTCAGTTGAGGAGATACTGGACGGCTGGTACAGGGATATGAAGGAACTTCTCAGCGGCTAAAGGGCATAAAAAAAGCATCTTTATAAATCAAACGGGTTCTCAGGGTTATGAAATGTCGGTAATAACGGGATAGAGCCCATATAGGTATAAAAAGGTGCAGGTACAACGTCTATGTAGGTGATTCCTCATGGCAGACATCATCAAAAAGTCTGGAGTCCGTGAGGCCGCTTCCGGCGTCAACGTTGGCGCCGACTTCTACGAGGAGCTCGACAGGAGAGCACGAGACATGGTCGAGCGAGCGGTTGACCGGGCCCAGGAGAACGGTAGGAAGACAGTCAAGGCGCGGGACGTGTAAGTTACGTCCCCGCATTTTCCCTTTTCTTTTTCTAACCGTTCACAGTTGAGATGTGAATTATAGATTTCCACATATATGTTCGCGCCAATAAAATCTCAGCAAGTGTGGAAGGTATTTAAGGAGGGCATCCGAAAACAGGTTCGGCACCCAACATGTAGTGTGTGTTCCAAAACATACACTCTAAATAAATGTTATCCGGCACATGTGTCGGAGCCCAACACTACGATAACATCATGAACTGCACAGCGTTCTCGAAGAACGCTGTTCGAGCATGTATTTCCGGTGGACATAATGCGTTGCCCTCACTGTGAAGCGTCGGAATCCCGGGTCGTAGAGACCCGAGAGAACACGACCGATGGAGCCACCCGTCGGAGGAGAGAATGCAAGGAGTGCGATGAGAGATTCACAACCTACGAACGAATAGAGTCTCCTTCCCTTACCGTAGTGAAGAGCGACGGGTCAGAGGAGGAGTTCAAGAGAGATAAACTCAAGAACGGTATCGAAAGGGCGTGCCAGAAGAGAGACGTTCCCCAACAAAAGATTGAAGAGATTGTGGACGATATCGAAACCGGGCTGAGATCCAGCGGCCGTGAAAAAATAGAGAGTTCCGAAATCGGGGATCGCGTTATAGATAAGCTGAAGCAGGTGGACGAGGTCGCCTATGTAAGGTTTGCCTCTGTCTACAATTCGTTCGACGATGTCTCTGCTTTCGAAGAAGAAGTGGAGACCCTCAAGACTAACACCTAAGGTGATGAAATGTCTGAAACTGTGACCACGACAGAAGAAAAGCAATTCGAAAACTTTGAACTACCAGTAAAGAGGGTAGAAGGAGACACTGTCGAAGACAGGCTTACAGAGAACGCCCACGACAGGATCCTGCCAGCCCGTTACCTCCTCAAAGACGAGGACGGGGAAGTTATAGAGACTCCGGAGGAGATGTTCGAGCGTGTCGCAAAGAACGTGGCCCAACCAGCCAAGGAGTACGAATACCGCGATTATGAAGAGGAGTGGAAGAGATTCTATAGCCTTATGACGAACCTGGAGTTCATGCCTAACTCCCCTACGCTTATGAACGCGGGGACAGACCTACAGCAGCTCAGTGCATGCTTCGTGGTCCATCCGGAGGACGACATGGATTCGATATTCGAATCGGTTCATGACGCGGCAAACATATTCCAGACCGGTGGCGGGGTCGGCTACCCGTTCCACCTCATGAGGCCTAAAGGCGACCCGGTCGCCTCCACGGGAGGTATCGCTTCTGGGCCGCTGACCTTCCAGCAGGTTTTCGACACCATGTGCGGGACCATCAAGCAGGGAGGAAAACGTAGAGGGGCCCAGATGGGGATAATGAGAGTAGACCATCCTGATGTCCTCAGGTTCATAGTTTCCAAGAGGAAGGAAGGTAAATTCTCTAACTTCAATATCTCGGTCGGTTTGACAGACGAGTTCATGGAGGCTGTGCAGGAAGACGACTATTACACGCTGATAAACCCTAGAGACGGCGAACCTCACAAAGTTACAGAGAAGACTGCCGAGTTCTATAACAACGATGAAAAATGGCATCCTGAGGAGGAAGGGAGCGACCAGGGACGTGACGACAACTTCTGGCGTGACTTCGCCGACACGTTCTCAGGAGAGATGGAAGAATACGATATCGACCTCGAACCAGGAGATACCATGGAGCTCCCGGCCAGGTTGATCTGGGACGCATTGATCGACGGCGCCTGGAGAAACGGTGAACCGGGTCTTTACGCTTACGATACCAGCAACCAGATGCACTCTTTCGATGTCGAAAAACATCCGGAGCACAGGATGGAGGCCACGAACCCGTGTGCCGAGCAGCCTCTCGAGAACTACGAGGCATGTAACCTCGGACACATCAACCTCTCCCTTCTCGTGGAAGACCAGGGGGACGGTAAAGGCCTCAACTGGCACGACTGGAAAGAAGAACACGATTACGACTACGAAGAGGAACTGGACGAGGCTATGCAGGAGTTCCTTGAACAGGCGTTGAGGATGGAGAAGTTCGAAGAGGTCGCCAAGACCGCGACCCGGTTCCTGGACAACGTCGCCACGATGAGCGACTTCCCTCTCGAGGAGATCGAAGAGAAGGTGTCCGAGATGCGGAAGATCGGCCTCGGTCTGATGGGGCTAGCCCAGATGCTCATCCAGCTCGGTATCCGTTACGGCAGCGATGAGTCACAGGCAGCCTCGAAAGAGATCCAGAGACTGATCAGCAAGTGGGCTGTGGAGTCCTCCCATCAGCTGGCCAAGGAACGAGGGGTCTTCAAGGAATGGGAGAAGAGTAAATGGAGCTCCCCCACCGAGTACCCGGAATGGTTCAGGGAGTACACCGGCGGTAAAGACCCTGAAGACTGGGAAGGAGGCATGGAACTGCGTAACCATAAACATACCACTATCGCTCCTACCGGAACCACATCGATGATAGCTAACACTTCCGGCGGTTGCGAACCTATCTACAGTCTCGCCTACTTCAAGAACGTGGCGAAGGACATCCAGGGAGAGGACATGCTGGTCGAGTTCGACGACTACTTCCTCAAGGCACTGGAAGCGAACGATGTCGGTATAGAAGAAGTGAAGGAGAACGCCGAGGAGTTGATGCGGAACAACGAGTGGGAGGGAGTGCAGAGCGTGCCGGACGATGTGCTGCCTCCGGAGATGAAAGAACTCTTCACTACTGCTGACCGTGTCGAACCGAGGGAACACGTGGACGTGCAGGCCGCCCTGCAGGAACATAATCACTCAGGCATCTCCAAGACCATCAACTTCCCGAACGATGCCTCGAGAGAGGACGTTTCTGAGGCCTACATGAGAGCCTACAAAAACGGCATCAAAGGTATGACCGTCTACCGTGACGGTGCCCGGGACGTGCAGGTCATGACCACACGGGAGGACAACAAGCTAGAAGACCTCGACAAGGCCGACATGATCTCGCAGCTCGTGGACGAGTTCGGGTCGACCGAAGAGTTTCTCACCTCCCAGGAGTTCCGTGAAGCTGCAGGGTTGAAGGAAGAAGCCGGGATGGTCGTGAAGAAGAACGGAGACGGTTCATACGAGACCCAGACTATCGAACCCGGTGAAGAACCTGGCGCAGAGAAAGAAGGGGTCCGCAGAGAACCAAGAGAGAGGCCTGAGATAATCACCGGTACAACACAGAAGATCGATACCGGTTACGGCGGGATGTACGTCACCATAAACGAGGACGAGAACGGCATCTTCGAGGTATTCCTCCAGCTCGGTAAGAGCGGAGGGTACACGCAGAGCTTCACTGACGCGCTCGGAAGACTGGTCTCAACAGCTCTCCGCGCAGGCATCGACGAGGAAGAGGTGATAGAACAGCTCGAAGGTATCCGAAGTCCGAAGGTGGCCTGGGACAACTCGGAGCAGATCCTCTCGGTACCGGACGGCGTGGCAAAAGCCATGGAACGCTACCTCTCCGGCGAAGCTAGTGCCGCACAGACCAGCGTCACCAACTTCGCGGACGAAGAGCAAGAGAAGGAAGAAGTGGACAGAGAACCTAAATCAACGGAAAGCCAATCAGACACCAGCAAGATGATAGGACGGGGGATGAACCCCGAATGTCCTGAATGTGGAGGTATGCTGCAGCTTCAGGAGGGCTGCAAGACGTGCCCAGAGTGTGGATGGAGCGAGTGTGAGTAGCCCCATAGGTTTATTACCCGGCAGGCCCATACCGTGAAATATGGGTGATTGGACACTCGCGGCAATAGATTCAGTCGGCACTATTTTATCAGCCTCGATATTCATATCGGCCGGTATCCTCCTCTGGTACAGGTACAGGAAGAAAAGCATAGAAACAACTGAACATCTATCAAAGTTCTTCATATCCTTCGGAGTCTACCAGTTAATCTACGGGTTTCCTGTACTCCTTATAGGAGGTTCCGGATTTAACGGGGCTTTCGAGATATTCTCCCACATATTCTTCTTCCTAAGCCTGGGCTACTTATCTGTATTCGCACTTGCACTGACCCGTTCAGGATGGAGAACCATATTCTTTGTATCCAACATAATTATCGGCGGATTATCCATGTTCCTCTTCTTCCAAACATGGACTGTAATATATCCTCTTTCAGGATTCCTAGCCCTTGTTAACTTCGTCGGCCTCGGAACCTTACCGTTCTTCAGGTTATCGCTGGATAAGGATGATTACGAGAGAGGGAAACTCATTGTTTCGGGTATAGGGTTCTTCGTTCTCTGGGCCTCGGGCCTTATACAGGCCTATTCATCCACAGCTACAGAGTATATCGCAGCTGATGCTATCAGCGTCCTGGGTGCGATACTTATCCTGGTCGGGGTTCACTTCAAAAAATTATTCAAATAAAAGGCCGGCATCATGAAAAATACTAGGATAAGAATCGCCTTCGCAGCCCTTTTTGCATTATCACTCCTTCAACTCCCGTCCTTTCTCCACCATGTCCGCTACTTCCTAAGCAGTTCCGTGTCCAATAATATCATAACCGGTAACTGGGCCCTGGTGCTGCTGAACATCGGATTTTTCCTCGTCTTCATACTCTTCATCAACTACAGGAAGAGTATCGACTGGACAAGCGCGGGCGGCTACAGCATCTACACCGCTTTCATAGTCTCTCTTTTCGTGGAGATGTACGGGGTTCCTCTCACGGTCTTCCTCGGCAGCGGTCTGGTAGGGGCTCCAAGCAATCCTCCTTCCTACCTTTTCGGATTCGATATTTTTGGCGTCACCATAGGACTGACCTTCTGGTACTTGGCGGGACTAGTCATAACCGGTTCTGGAATACTTCTCATCGCATCAGGGTGGTGGCAGGTCTACAATTCAGGGGACCTAGTCACAGATAGGATCTACAGTTACAGCCGCAATCCACAGTACCTCGGGATAATCCTGATAGCTCTCGGTTGGGTGATCGGATGGCCGACACTCCTCACTCTTACGCTCTTCCCTCTCGTCCTCTACGCCTATTACAGGCTCTCAAAGGTAGAGGAAGAAGACATGCTGGAGAGGTACGGGGAGGATTACAGGAACTACATGGAGGAGGTTCCACTACTCATTTAACCCTTCGTAGCTAAATATTGTGCATGTTCCGGATAGGTGCGCACGTCTCTATATCGGGCGGTTTCCCGAAGGCGGTGGATCGGGAGAAAGATATAGGCGGGAACTGTGGACAGTTATTCGTCGGTTCTCCGAGAGGTTGGAAAGTTCCGGGAGTCGATGGACAAGAATCGGAAGAGTTCAGGGGCAGGTTCCAGGGGGAAGATATCCGTCCCTGGATAGTCCACGGCACCTATCTCATCAACCTGGCAACTCCCAAGGATGATCTCGGTGAGAAATCGGTAGAAGCGGTGCAACAGGAACTGGATGCATCTTCAGATCTCGGTATCCCTTACTACGTTTTCCATCCCGGCGCCCATACCGGTGCGGGGAGAGAGAAAGGTATCGAGAACGTGTCTGAGAGACTTACACGTCTTGATATACCGGAAAACATCACTCTCCTCCTCGAGAATACTGCAGGTAAAGGCACCACTGTAGGGAAAAGCTTCGAGGAACTGGATGAGATGGTCCAGAAGTCTGGCCATACTTACGAAGACATCGGTGTCTGCCTGGACACCTGCCATCTCTACTCAGCGGGTTACGATTTCACATCGGAGGAAGAGATAGAGGAGATGCTGTCGGAGATCGACGATAATATCGGGATAGAGAACGTCCACTACCTCCACCTGAACGATTCCAAGCACCCGCTCGGTTCCGAGAAGGACGAGCACGAGCACATCGGGGAAGGAGAGATCGGGGATGAAGGATTCCGGCGTTTCATAAACCACGAGAAGCTCCGCGACAAACCTATGGTACTGGAGACCCCGGAAGGAAGCAAGGGATTCAGATGGAACATCGAGAAGGCGAGGGAGCTGAGAGAATGAATTCGGCCATTTAGGAGGTTTTAAGAGCTATGGATGAACTTATCGATGTAAAAGATCTCGATCCGGAGGATATAGAGATCATCTACGATACTGCACAGGAGATAGAAGATTCGCCTTCGTCTTTCGATTCCTCTCTATCCCGTAAAACCCTTTTGATGCTTTTCTCTAAACCTTCCACCCGCACGAGAGTTTCTTTCGAGACAGGGATGACCCAACTTGGCGGTCACGCCATCAACATGACGATAGAACAGTCCCAGATGTCGAGAGGAGAGGCCATTAAGGACACTTCTAAAGTCTTATCCCGGTATGTCGACGGCGTTATGGCTCGCATACACGATCATGAAGAACTTATGGAATTCTCGGCCCACTCCGATACACCTGTGATAAATGGATTGACAGACAAGTTTCACCCCTGTCAGGCGCTTTCTGATCTCTACACTTTGAGAGATAAGGGTTTAGAACTTGAGGAAACTGAGATAGTCTTCCTTGGCGATGGTAATAACGTGGCCCAGTCGCTGATCCAGACTTCTGCCAAGCTCGGGGCCGACGTAAAATGGTCTGGTCCTCAGGGCGAGGAACCTGAAAGCGAGATTATAGAAGGATCAAGACGTATAGGTTCCGAGACCGGCTCCTCTATAACAGTTATGCACGATCCGCATCATGCGGTCCAGGGTGCTGATGTCATCTACACCGACGTTTTCCAGTCCATGGGTGAGGAAAAAGGTCGAGAGGAACTGGAGAGGTTCAGGCACTATCAAGTGGACGAGGATCTGATAGAAGCTGCCGGAGACCCATATTTCATGCACCCCTTGCCTGCAAAACGGGGAGAAGAGGTCACCGCTGAAGTCCTGGAATCAGATAATTCTATCGTGTACGACCAGGCTGAAAACCGTTTGCACGTCCAGAAAGCCATCCTGAAAGAGCTCCTCTCAGACTAGGATCTCAAGGACTCTGATTTCGGTCCTTCAGAACTCCTGTAGAAGGAGCGGGAGGGGCCAGGTAGCCCCTCCAAACTTTCTCACTCATAGGTGAAAGTCGCGGCAGCTTCTCCTCTGGGATTGACGAGGGTCGCGGTCTCACCATCGTTGTTCCAGACGTAGGAACTGTCCCAGCACCTCTCGTAATCAGGTTCTTCGGATTCTTCACATTCATCGAATTCCATCTCCTCGGGACTGTAGACGGTCATCGTCTCGTCGGGTTGTAGGGGGATCGGTCCAAAACTGAAACTGTTATCGGACTCGTCAGAAATCTCCCAACCTGCAAGGTTCACTGTGCTTTCACCGCTGTTCCGGATCACAACTTCTTCCTTGGATTCGTTGACCCGGATAATCTCCAGGTCCGGGATCATCCCCAGATCAGCGGCTATGTTCTGAATCCGGGTGATCTTCTCTTTCATCCTTTCGCGTGCCCCTGTACATGAATCTTCCACCTTCTTCCGGTTCAGACCTGAGAACTCGGCCGTCTTCTCGCCTCCAGTTTTCACCGTTTCGAGAGTTCCTTCAGGAGTCTCACAGGTTTCTGTGACAGTAGAAGGCGTGTTCTCAACAGTCAGGCTAACGCTCTCACCTGTGAAATTCCGGACCTCGCTTCCAGGCTCTCTGTTAATCTCCAGTAGCGATCTCGGAGATTCGAGCTCCGCAGAGAAGAGGTCCTGTTCGGAGTTGAAAGTGACTGTTCCGAAAGCGGTCTCAACGGTCTTCGACATCGAATCCGACGATATTTCGGAAGAAACAGTTTTCGGTGTTTCCTGGAAAGAATCGTTCGACATCCCCGTGAGCTCTGCCCCTGCCGCAGCCACATCACCGGTTATCGATACACCTGCAGCCGGTATAGAAATCAGGCCTGCGAGGATGGATCCTATGACCGCAATCGTTCCAATGTTCATTTTGTTTCACCAGTTCATCAATCAGACCCTACTAATTTTAAACAGGGTCAAAATTCCATTTCCAGAGCTTCTGGACTTGATTTCTTAAAACAGGTTCTGTCGAAGTTATCTCATCTCGAGGCGGTTCTGGAACTGTCATCACTCAACCTATAGCGTTCAACCAGTTTGTTCTTCTCTCTTCTCAGGACCTGGTAAAGATGATGGGCCTCCTCCAGTCTCATACCGTTCCTTTCAGTTATCTTCTTATCCCCTTCTTCGACAATCAAACGGGTACTTCCATCCGGTTTCTCCGCCTCCATCACGGTATCCCCTCCGGATCTCTCTTCAGAAATCCTGAAATCTTCCGTTACCAGGCTTGATCGGGTTCCTTTCCTGCCCTGCCTGAAATCCAGTCTTCCCTGAGGGGTCTCCAGCCGCAAAATCTTTACACTTCCTTCCGAAACTTTCCTGAAACCGTCTTCTGTAGTCTGCATGACTTCGAAATCTTCCTGGCCCATAGATGTACCTGCGTTCACGTTCAGTTCTGCATCACCGGGTTTGAATGCCTTCATGAGGACTTCAAGATTTCTCGAGTTCCTTGGAGGCACCTCCAGTTCATACTTGTTCGGATGGAGGAAAACGGTCTGAACTCCTTCCGATCCGTTGATCAGGAGACTGAGATTCCTGCCTTCTACTTGCGGATTATCGATGGATATCACGGCCTCGAACCTCTCTCCTTCCCTGACCTCCGGGGGAGTAGAAACGTTGATCGATATATTCCTCTCTTCTGGAGAAATCACGAACGTATCGGTCCTTGGACCGATAGTATGATTCCCGACAAAAAGGTAGGACTCGGCTTTGAATCTCCCTGTACGGTTTACCTGGAACCGCGTTCTAACAGTTTTCCTGCGACTATCCAGATCGAACTCTACCGTCTTCTCTAGGGAACCTTCCCGACCTCTTATCTGCACCAGGAGTTCTCCTCTCTCCGCACCAACGCTGTTCCAGATATCTGACTCTATCTCGACCGTCCTGTTATCCTGCACCTCAGCATCTATATCCATCCCGGAGGGCGATCTGTAGCTGATCTGTGCCACAACCTCTTCCACCAGTTCTGCTGTATCGTTAGCAGGGTTGTACCTGAACCCGGGCTGGATCAGGGATAGTTTCTTTCTCCCGTCTATCTGTTCTGAAACCCGGAGATCTCGTTTTTCAGACGGGAAAAATCCGGCAGTAATCTTCTTCTCCAGGACTCTCCCGCTATGAGATAATGGTTCTACCACAGGGACCGACACGTTCTCCACAATTCTTGTCCTGCTATCCACCTCGTAGTCCTGGATCTCTGCATCTCCTGGGAGGGCGTGCTCCGAACTGAAAACAGGAACTATCGGCCGGAAACTCTTCATCATGTGGTCATCTGCCTCCATGTCTATACCTCTATCTCCACCTCTATCTACTATCGAGAAATCGGTATCAAGTGTCAGAGTCAGGTTACAGACCCCGCCCCCGCATTCAACATCTTTCTCGAATTCCGGCGCCCTTATCTCCGGATCCTTCTCCATCTCGGGGTTCCCGTAAAGGCGGAACGAGCGGAGCATCTTCCCCTTCACGTTGTTCCTCGCCACCAGGTTGACGGGGTCCCAGGTCATGCTGTCCTCCGAGAAACCGTTCACCGCCACCTTCAGGCTCTCACCTACAGTATAACCCTGGTTGAAGAAACGTGTGTCTATCTCTGATGAGAATGGGGCATAGTTTACTGTGGAAGCTCCCAAGTAGGTGGCCGCCCCCTTTTCAAGGAAAGATTCCTTTATAGGGGCGTTCAGCTCTCCCGAGAGGTCGGAGTTGTCGAACACTACCCGTGCGGTGTTCTCCGGAACTCCTTCAGAACCTAGCGATTCTGAACCGTTATACCTCCCGGTCTTTACAGCCCCCAGGAAACTGGAGTAGTTGTTCGGCAGGGTCCAGGAGGAGCTGTTCCCGACCCCGGTATAGTACACCAGGTCATTCTTACTTATGCCTTCTTTCAGGTTCTCCTCGGTCAGTCTTGGATACCTCTCAGGCCAGAAAAACGCATATATAGCTTTTGCAGCCGCTCTCTGGACTCCTTCTTTCTGGAGAGTATCGACGAGACCCTTACCAATACCTTTCTCGACTGCATTCTCTGCTGCTCTTTCGGCTGCATCCTCCAGCTGTGAGACATCATCACCGGATAGCCTTTCGAGGGCACGTTCAGTATCGAGACCGGCAGTCGACCATTCGAACTCCAGGTACTGCTCCAGCCCTCTTTCCACGTAATTCAGGGCCTTTATGGCAAGGTATACGTGGGAGGCAGCCGTCCCCACACTGCTCCCGAGAACAGTTCCTATCTTCTCCCCGATCATCTCAGAGTCTCCCAGTACCCCTTCCAGCTTGACAGGGGTCAGATCTACCAGGAACTCTTCCGGGCTGGCCCTGTACTCCACCGCCCTGGAAACGTTGTGCCCCTGCTCCTCAAGGATCCTCCCGATCGACTTCCCGGAGAACATCCCCCCTCCGATATATGCAAGGATCACCGGCCAGTTCTGGTGGAGGTACTCGGATGCGACAAGGGCTTTCTTCCCGTCATAATACCTGCTCCTCAGGTACATCCTCGAGGCGAGTGAACGGTTGGTCGGGTAACGTCCTACCGCCGCATCCAGCCGCCCATCCTGGTCGAGATCGGCGTACGGGAGGTCGGAGGTGAAGCTATCTCCATCTCTGGGATCCTTAAGACTCCAGTTCCCTGATTCCACCGGGTCTTCCCTCTGAACCGGTGGGACTCCTATCAGGGATAGATACAGACCTTCCGTGTACTGTTCCCTTCCCTCGACATACATCCCGTGATCTGCCAGGAACTCGGATGCTTCCTCTATCTCTCCTCGGACCTGTTCAGGTTTCGGGTCTCCGGTCCCGACAACCTGGATGAGCGCCTCTTGCCCAGATGCCATGGAAGCTGCGACAGGAGCCACCTCCTCACTGGAAACGAAGACATGGTTTATCTCCCCACCATTCTCCGCCACAGACCTGATATAGCTCTCCTTAAGGCCTTCAATAGATTTCTCCAGGGTCTTTCCCTCTCCTGTACAGGCTACAGAGCTTTGATTGTGTGACGCCGCCATGGCAGTATAAACATCTTCCTCCAGGTTCCCGGAGCACCGGGTCCTTCGGGTGGCGTTGACGAGCTCAGGCAGGTATCTTCTTTCCACCTCCGGGTAGATAGTCCGGTTATCCCCGATCTCGTAGACGACCCTGTTACCTGCTATCTCCTCATCTATGTCCTGGTCTCCGTAGACAACTTCGGCGCCGGTCGAGACCGCAGCAAGTGTCTCTTTCCTGCTGTCCGATATTAGAGTGAGGTTCGTGGGGGAAACTGTCCTGTTTATACTCGGACCCGGATCTGCAACTTCTGAATATACGCTGGCTTCAAGTACGGAGACATCCACCGGTATGAAACCTGCTTTCCAGTAGAACGCGGCGGTGCTCTCAGAGGTATCGAAATCATGGAAGGCGGTGAGAATTTCTCTTCCGTTCCATCGGAAGTTCAGGTGCTCGTGAGTACTGTTGTAGCGCTCGATCTCCAGATCGAATTCATGTATACCGTTCTTTATCAGGTTTCCCTGGTCTTCAATGACCCCTTCAGCTATCTTTACGTCCGAATCTTCTACTCTCTTGAAGAGAGCGAAACCCCGGTCCTCATGTGTCATCAGGTAGTAACCGTTGCTAAAACCCTTCCAGAAAGGATTTTCCCCACTTCTTCTGTCGCCGTAGACTGTTGCACCATCTGCGAAGAACACTATAGCTCCTTTCCCATCGTGCCTCTCCATCTTTATTCTCTCCTGGATACGTAGAGGGATTCCAGAGACCTCCTCTTCGAGGATAACGCTACCTGCTTTATAGGTTCCTCCACGGAGCAGGTGGGCTTCCCCGCCTGAGAAACCAGCCCGACCTGTAGCTGTCCATCTATCTGGGTCTACCTCTTTGGAAGGGTCTAGAGGATAGTTCTTCCCTGCTACATGGACTGAAAGGAGCAGCACCAGGGTGATAACCAACAATACTTTGAGAAGCTTCATGCCCACAAGCCTCGAACCCGGGAACTATAAATAATGGTCAAAATCAAGTAGAGAGGCGTCTATAGAACTATTAACGGCCCTTTTAGGAAATCGAAACCGGTAAAGAATTAGATATATATCTGTACCTGTTCTGGTCCTCCAACAGGGTCTGCCGGCCGCGGAATCGGGCAGACTTAAAAGCTCGGAAACCAGTTCCATCCTATGACCAAGGCTGTACTGATAACAGTAGATGCTCTGCGTAAAGATGTAACGTATTCGGACCGAGTTGATACTCCTAACATCGACCGGTTGATGTCGAAAGGCCAGGTTTTCGACAAGGCATACGCGAACGGTTCAACCACTCCTTCCGCCTTTCCCGCTATCCTGGCCTCATCAAAGTCTAACGACGGGATTGGTTGCCCGGATACGAGAACAGTGGCAGAAGCCTTCAGTAACGAGGGTTTCGAGACCATCGCCATCTCCACGAACCCGAACTCGGGGCCTTACAACGGTTACGGCCGCGGTTTCGATCATTTCGAGGACTTCGTGAAGTCTGGGGCGGAAAAAGAGGAAAAGTCGTTCCTCTTCAAGATCGGGAGGAGAATCGTGCATTCCAGCGACACGCTCTACTCTTTCGTCCGGAAGAACAGGTCGAAGCTGGATCTACCTTACGAACGTGCGGAGGCGCTCAACGAAGAGCTTTTCTCAAGACTGGAAGAGGGAGAGGATCAGTTCTTCTTCGTGCACTATATGGAGACCCACAATCCCTATCTTCCGCCTGAAGGGTACGTTGATACGGAAAGTGAGGCGTGGAAAGATCGTTTCGATCTCAACGAGGAAGTTAGGTACGAGGAGCCTAGAGAGGAATTGAACGATAAGATATGGGAGTTATACAAGGGAGAACTTAGATACCTTGACGAACAGATCGGGGAACTCCTGGACAGGATCGAGTCTCTGGACGAGGAGGTTATAATGATCTTCACCGCAGACCACGGGGAACAGTTCGGTGAGTTCGGGAGCTACTTTCACCCTGGAAATCTTCGGAACATCCAGATCAACATCCCTTTAATCCTCTACGGTGTCAAGGCTGAAGGAGAGCTGTTCAGCCACCTGGATATAGGTCCCACCCTCCTCGGAGCTCTGGGGAAAGGTACAGAAGGTTTCGATGGCATGGACCTCACAGAGGAGGAGCGGCACGCAGTCACTGTTAACCTAGAAGGAGAGCGGTGCGTCGTAACCCCGGACTGGAAGCTCCTCGATACGGAGGAAGAACGGTGCCTTTTCGATATCGATGATTATCTCGAAAAGGGAAACCTGGCGGAGGAGAGGAAAGAAGTGGTGGAAGAGCTTGAACCTATGTTAGAAACGGTTCCGGCTGTGCAAGGTATCGAGATCTGAAAACTCTCGTCTCTAAATCTATGCCTTCAACTGCTTCTCCACTACGTTACCCAGATCTATCCCGTCTCTGGACTCGTTCCTTTCGATGAAGTCTATAATCGTGTAACCTACTTTCTCCCCTGTTTCTCTTTCTTTATCCACAAGAACGCCGTCCGAGACCTCCTCCGAGACCATGTCTTCTACAGATTCAGGACTCCTTAAATAAACGTAAAGTACGTCTCCTTTCTCATCGTACTGTATCCTGTCTATCGTCTCCAAACTATCTCACCTTCTTTTACATCATCAGTTTGGTATGCCGTTTTTATAAACCCCTTTCGCTCGTTAACCACCACAGCTAGGAGTTTTTCCCTGTATTCCTTGAAATAGAGGTTGGACTCGTCATCTGTCTGGCTCTCTACTATGACATTAGGGTCTCTTAAAACCTCTATGATGAACTCTGGATCCCTTGGAACCCTGTGTTTCAGTATGTGGTTCCATCTCTCAGCTGTGAGGACTATATCGTTTCCCTGTCTGTCCTCGACCCGGAATAACTCCATCCCTGAGAAGACTCCAAGAAATGATTTAAACCACCATCAAATTTCCATTGAAGGCAACTTTTGGAACTATTTCGAGTTTCAACTCCAGATTTTATCACCTGCAGGGTCAACTCACAAAAAGGCTTCGAGCGAAGGAAGGTTACATGAAGAACACAGTCAGGCCTGTGGGTGTCGGCGCATGAACCTCGCTCTCTACCATCCCTGGCTGAAGAGTAAAGGCGGAGCGGAGAAAGTCCTTTTAGAGATTATGAAGCGTTCAGAGCACGATGTTACACTGTTCACTCTCTATCATGACCCGGAGGAGACGTTCGACGCGTTCCAGGAGTTCGATATCGAGGTTGTAGGCGATAACAATGAGCCGAAAGGATTCGTGGACAAGGTCTGGAGGTTCGGGTTCGGGACCTTGTTCACGAAGCTCCCTCTGGAAGACTATGATTCTCTCCTTGTCTCGGAAGCGGGTCTGGGGTCGCTCATCACTTTGCGGAACCACTCTCTTCCTGTCCACTGCTACTGCCATACACCTTTAAGAGCTGCTCTTCCCGGCTTCCATTCGGTCTACAGGAAGGAGCTGAAGTGGTACCTGAGACCGTTATTCGATATCGGGACACTGGTATACGACCTCCTGGAGAAGCGGGCGTGGAAGAAGTTCGATTCAGTCATGGCGAACAGTGAATTGACGAAGGAGAGGATCAAGCAGAAGGGGCTCTACGACGAGGAGATAGAAGTTGTGAATCCCGGGGTCGATACTGATGAGTTCGAGGAAGGTGAAAATAACTCTTACTTCCTCTACCCTTCGAGATTCAGACGTTACAAGAGGCAGGACCTCGCGATAGAAGCGTTCCGCGAGGCCGATATAGAAGGTTTCGAACTCGTGCTCGCGGGTTCAGCTCAGGAGGAAGATTATATACAGGAACTGGAAGAGGCCGCGGGAGAGAACGTAGAGGTCAGGACAGACGTTCCTGAGGAGGAGTGGCGGGAGCTGTACGAGAACGCCTATTCGGTACTGTTCCTCGCGGAGCAGGAGGACTGGGGTATAGCCCCTCTCGAGGCGATGGCCGCGGGCAAACCGGTGATAGCAGTGAAGGGTGGCGGTTACGAGGAGGTGGTGGAGCACGGGGAGACAGGAGTCCTGGTCGACCCGGAGACGGAGATAATCGCAGCGGCTATGGAAGAACTGGCTGAAGACGAGAAGGCGGTGGACATGCTAGGGAGGCACGGGAAGCAGGTTGTGCAGGCGTACAGCTGGGAGAACTTCATCGAGAGGTTCGATGGGGTGGTGGGATGAGCCTTTCGGTCGTCATACCGGTCTATAACGAACCCTACGTTTTCACTGCTATCGATGAACTTATGGAACAGAAGGAGGAAGGAGATGAGATAATAGCAGTAAACGACTCCAGCTCTTCGGAAGAGTTCACTGAGGATTTTGAGAACTTCTGTGATGGAGAAGAAGTTATCGCGATCTCGGGTGAAAGCTCTGGGGCTGCGGAGAACCGGATTAAAGGAGTTGAGGAAGCCTCAAACGAAAAGATAGCTTTTCTCGATGCTGACTGCCGTCCTGGAGAGGGCTGGATGAGAAGGATGGACGAGGCTCTGGAGGATTCCGATCTGGTAGAAGGAGCTGTAGTCTACGGTTCTGAGGAGAGGTGTCCTCTGGACAGGATAATCGAGAACCGGGACGAGGAGAACAGGTTCCTGACTGCTAACCTCGGGGTCAGAAAGGAGGTCTTTGAGGAAGTAGGTTTCGATGACCGTTACCGGGTCCACCGGGAGGACACTGACTTTGGTTTCCAGGCGCTTGAGGCAGGATTCGCCTCAACTTTTGAGGGAGATGCGGAGGTCTTCCACATGGAAGGACGTTACTCTCCTGTCGGTTTTCTCAAGGACCGGCTCCGGTACGTGAGCGAACCCCTCTTCTTCTCTAGGTTCCGCGGCACCCCCAGATTTGAGGAAGAAGTTAAACATATAGGAAAACTCCTATACCCGAAAGAATTCGCCGCCCTTTTCCTTTTCGCAGCCCTTGCCTTCCTGCCGTTCAACTACCTCACCGTTCCTCTCCTCGCATTCACTCTGGCCTCCCGATACCAGTTGATGAAGATGCAGGAACAGGACTGCGGTTTCTGTCCCAAGGATTTCCTTTTGATGCTATTGCTTGTTCCTCTAGCCTTGGTCGCCAAACGCTACGCTATCTGGAAAGGCGCACTGAGATATCGAGTTCCGGTGATATGATGAGGATAACTGAAGTCTCAACCTACGACCCAAGAGGTTTCGGCGGTCTCGAGACTGTCGTGAGAGAACTTTCGAAGCAGTTTTCTGGGGAGAACGAGGTTTCAATCGTATACCAAGGAGAGGACGGGGAGGCGGATTTCGGCAAGCTTTTCCCTGTCAAGC
>JALIDP010000008.1 GCA_022865215.1 Candidatus Nanohalarchaeota archaeon QJJ-7
ATAGGCTCCTCAAAATCTTTCAATACCTCTTCCGGAACGTTGTACACGTCCCGGAGGACGTGCAGATGTTCTTCCTCCCCCTCCTGAAATCGTTTCAGTGCACCGATGATAGGAGTACCTGTAACGTGCCAGGCCATGGGAAAGAGGACGTTGTAACCCTGCATCCGCTTGAAACGTGCGAAGACGTCGGGTAGCGCGAAGGTTCTCACGTGCCCGATATGCATACCGCCGCTTGGATAAGGGTAGGCTACAGTGATGAAGAACTTGTCTTCATCCGAAGGGTCTGCTTGGAAGAGCTCTTCCGAGCGCCACCGCTCCTGCCACCTCTCCTCCATCTCCTTCAGAGATTCGGCGAATTCCTCCGTCATAGGAACCTCCTTCTCTGGAATTTTTATGTAGCTTTCCACAGGTTTAAATCTCTACGCTTCTAAACCGTTTTTATGGCCGAGATAGAGCTTGAAGGTGTCCGGAAGCACTACCAGATGGGGGAGACCACAGTCGAGGCTCTCCGCGGTTCTTCCATGACTGTAGATGACGGAGAGTTCATCGCCATCATGGGTCCTTCAGGTTCAGGGAAGTCGACCCTGATGAACATGGTCGGTGCTCTCGACAAGCCGACCTCGGGGACAGTGGAGGTCGGAGGGACGGACGTTTCAGGTCTTTCGAGGTCGCAGCTGGCGATACTCAGGAGGAAGAAGGTAGGGTTCGTTTTCCAGCAGTTCAACCTGATCTCCACGATGGATGCGGTTGAGAACGTCGCTCTTCCCCTGATATTCCAGGGGACTCCAAGCAAGGAGAGGAAGAAGAGGGCAGTCGAATACCTGGAGAAAGTCGATTTAGGTGATCGCCTCCATCACCGACCTTCAGAGCTTTCAGGGGGCCAGAGGCAGAGGGTCTCTATCGCCCGCGCTCTTGTCAACAAACCGGATATAATCCTGGCCGACGAGCCGACAGGGAACGTGGACACTGAAACTGGAGATAAGATAATGGAGTTGCTCATGGATTTAAAGGAAGAAGGTAAAACTATTGTTATGGTGACTCACGACCCGCACGATGCCGAGTTCGCTGATCGCGTTGTCGAGATAAGGGACGGCGTGACAGCACCTAAGGAGGACTGATAACTGATGAGAAAACTGATAACTATCCTGGCTCTGTTGGCGGTTATAATACCTGCAGCTTCTGCACAGGGAAACTCTGTGAACGTTGACATGGAAGTTATAAAGACGGAGCCTGTCCCACTACAGACCTCGGAGTACGCAGAAGTATGGCTGAGAGTGAAGAACAACGGTTCCGCGACAGCCGAGAACCTTGAACTGGAGTATACCCCTACGTTCCCGTTTTCAGTTGACCCAGATGAGAAGACTAACTGGGATATCGATCGGCTTCTTCCCGGCCAGTCTCATCACGTCCATCTACAGGTCAGGGTGGACGAGAACGCGGTCCACGGCTCCAACGACCTGAAGTTCAGATGGAGTTCCGGATCCGGCGACATATGGATAGAGGAAAAAGTTTCTGTCGAGGTGAGGACAGATGATGCAGCTCTCGCGGTCCGTTCGGTAGATTTCCCGGAGAAGGTCGGTCCAGGCACCTCGAACCCGATGACCCTGGAACTGGAGAACCTGGCCGATTCTCAACTGAAGAACATCGATATCTCTCTTGACCTTTCAGACCTGCCGTTCGCAGCCTCAGACACTACGCAGAAGAGAGTCCAGAAGCTGGGTTCTGGAGAAGTCTCGGAAACTTCCTTCAGTTTACAGGTCGACGAGTCTGCCGAGAACGGGGTCTACCGCGTCCCTGTGACGCTGGAATACGAGAACGAGGCAGGGACCTCTTTCACGCGTGACCTGACGACAGGGGTGGTCGTGGGAGGAGATTCACAGCTGGAAGTGGGAGTGGAAGAAAGAGAGCTTATGGAGCCGGGAAACAGCGGCATAGTGACTCTGAGGATAGTCAATCGGGGCCAGGGACTGGCAAGGTTCGTGAGCATGGAACTGGAGGAGACCCAGGATTACGAGGTGCTTTCTTCCCCGGATATCTACCTCGGGAATATGCAGCCGGACGATTACCAGACTGCCTCGTTCGATTTATACGCGGAGAGGGCCGCTTCTAGCCTTGAGATGCCTGTGAGACTGGAATACAAGGATGCGTCAGGTGTACAGAGAGAGGAGGTCCGGCAGGTATCACTGGAGCTCTACACCCAGGACGAGATGAAACGGTTCCAGCTCTCGGGAGGCGACAACATCATCCTCTACGCGGTCGCTGTCCTCGCGGTGCTGGCGGCTGCCGGATTATACTGGAGGAGAAGGAAGAGGAACCAGGTGTAGACGGTGAGAGCGGATCTGGCCGTTCTGGCAGTCAGGAACATACTAAACAGGAAGAGGAGGTCGTGGCTCACGGTTATAGGCATCTTCATAGGGATCGCGGCGGTCGTTGCTTTGATCTCTCTTGGCCAGGGCTTGGATCAGGCTATAACTGGAGAGTTCGAGAGTATAGGGGCGGACAAGGTCTTCGTCACTCCCGGGGGGGACCCCACGGGCAGCACCAGCTTCTCCCAGAGCTCTACAGTCATCCGTGACAGCGACCTGAGAGCTGTCCGGAGGGCTCGAGGTGTGGACGAGGCGGAAGGAGCGTTGATGCGTTCGACACGTCTAACCTATCAGGATTCGACAGCTTTCGCCAGCGTTGTTGGAATACCTTCAGGGAGCCAACTCCTGGAGGAGAGCTTCTCCTTCACCATAGATGAGGGCAGGATGATAAGAGGGACAGACCGTTCAGGGGTGGTTATCGGGAGCAGGGTCGCGGACGGGGTGTTCGAAGAGGATGTCGAACTCCGGAGGAAGGTGGGGTTCCAGAACAATGAATTCCGGGTTGTAGGTGTTCTTGAAGCTACAGGCGATCCTGGAGTAGATGCCGCAGTTATAATGCCTTACGATAGAGCACAGGAGATCTTCGATACCGGAGACGTCTATGACTACGTGGTCGCGCGGCAGCAGGCAGGCTTCGAGGCAGAACAGGTCAAGGAGAATATCGAGAGATCCCTGAGAAACGAGAGAGGTCTTGACGAGGGGGACGAGGACTTTACAGTTTCCACTCCCGCGGATATTTTATCATCATTCCAGAGCGTTCTCGGGATAGTCCAGGCTATAGTGGTAGGGATCGCGTCCATATCTTTACTTGTAGGGGGTGTCGGTATAATGAACACGATGTACACCGCGGTGAAGGAGCGGACGCGGGAGATCGGGGTTATGAAGGCGGTAGGGGCGGAGGACCGCCAGATAATGATTCTTTTCCTGCTCGAATCAGGTCTTATAGGTCTGGTAGGAGGTATTGTAGGTGTAACTGTAGGCCTGGGGATAAGCAAGGGGTTCGTGTTCGCGGCCCGTCAGTACTCCGCACTTCCGCTGGAGGCTGCGGTGTCCTGGGGGTTGATAGTAGGTGCGCTGCTGTTCGCGTTCCTTGTAGGAGCGCTTTCCGGGGTTCTACCGGCAAGGACAGCGGCCAAGCTCGAACCGGCCGACGCTCTGAGATATGAGTAGCGTCCGTTACCACCCACCAATATAAAAGACTTGCCGCCTATTTCGGGGGTATGACCCGACTTATCTGCGTTTCTAGTGGTAAGGGTGGTGTCGGGAAGACCACGGTTACTTCAAACCTCGGTTCTGCACTGACTGAGTTCGGTATGGACACTCTGGTCATGGACACCAACCTAACCAACCCCAATCTCGGCTTCCATCTCGGGATCCCCCTGTACCCGAACACCTTACACGATGTTCTGAGGGACGAGGCCCACATAACTGAGGCGACATATATCCATAATTCTGGTCTCCGAGTCGTTCCTGCAGGCCTGTCGGTCGATGACCTGAAGGACACGAACCCGGAGGAGCTTGGCGATGTTTTACTGGACGCGGTCGGAGAACCTGAGTTCGTTATACTGGACTCTGCTGCAGGTCTCGGTCAAGAATCAGTTAACTCGATAGAAGCATCGGACGAGCTTATCGTGGTTACAAACCCGAACCTTCCAGCAGTCACTGACGCGCTGAAGACCGCGAAGATCGCGGAGGATGCAGGAACTCACGTTCTTGGAGTGGTTCTGAACCGGATGAAGGGGCACGACTCCGAACTTTCTGTAGGGGAAGTAGAGGATATGACCGGTTATCCTGTGGTCGCGGAAGTCCCTGAACACGACGTGGTCGACGAGGCGATAGCCAAAAAGTCGCCGGTGGTACATCATGCACCCGATCATCACGTATCGGAGAGGTTCAGGAAGCTGGCAGCAGACCTTGCAGGCATCGATTACGTGCCTGAAAGGAGGAGAGAAGGGATTTTCGACCGTATAAGGTCATTCTTCGGTTGAGTCTCCAGGAATAAGAGCGGAAAGACGCTACTTTACCGCATCCTGTAGAACGTCCACATATATCTCGAACGCTGCGACAGACACATCAAGACCCCAGCTATCTCTTACTTCCTCGTTTATCTCTCCTATTATACCTGCTTCCTCACCGTCCAGAACGATATTGCCGCACCTCTTGTCCCTGAAGCTTCCATGAGAAAGTTCTTCAACCTCGAACTCTAAGCCGAGCTCCTTCGCGACTGACTGTAGAACCCCGCGGACCTCGGAGAAACCGGTTTCAGAACCTGCGGATACGTAGGCGAGCTGGTAGGAATCATCTGCTCCTGTATGCGAATGATCCTCTAGCTCCGAGACCTTGCCGACCTCGAACAACTTCTGAGGGTAACGGTTGTGCTGGTTGTTGCCAAGCACCTCCATAAGAGATGGGAGGACCCAGTTCCTGACCACGGTGTATTCCTCGGTCAGTGGGTTCGCCATCGAGACAACTTCTTCTTTCTCTTTATCCATCCTATCGAACAGCTTCTCGCGGTTGGACAGGATGAAGGTCATCGTTTCCTGGGCTCCTGTACCGACCATAAGTTCGCGTAAACTGTCGCGGAAGACTGTCCTGTCGTCCTCTCCTCCGATGGTCGAGACCTCCGGGATCTCCTCCTCCACGTTACCGTATCCATAACCGATGACGACGTCCTCTATAACATCGTAAGGGTGCATGACGTCGGCCCTGTAGGCAGGAACCGTGACGAGGAGCTTGTCTCCTTCGATCTCCACACCGTAAAGCATCTTCTCCAGCTGCTCTTTGATACCTTCCTCTGAAAGGTTATCGAGCCCGGAAACTTCTCTCACGTATTCCGGGTCTATCTCTCTCAGGTCGCCGGTCATGTCTGGCATTCTCTCTCCCCCCACTTCCACCGATTCGATGGTTCCGCCGCGCTCGTGCAGCGCCGCAACAAGGATGTTCAGCGCGGTCTCCACCTCTCTTCTTGAAGTCCCTGTAACATCGAGGAAGATGTCGTCTGTGTCATCGTCCACTTCAGTCAGCTCGCCGTTTATGATCGGGGGCATGGAAAGGACTTCTCCTTCAGAATCCTGCAGTAACGGATACCGTTCCTCGTCCTCCAGGATCCATCCGTACTTCTTCCCTTTATCGTGCTCCTCCAGGATATCTCCCAGATTCATCTCTTCATCTCTGCCGAGCGGTACGAACGAGTCTTCCGAAGGATCCGCACCCCTGTAGGTTATCGGGGGTTCCAGAGGTCCCAGGTCGTGAAGCCCTATCGCTATCTTCTTCCTCTTTCTACCGTAAGTCTCGGTCAGCTTCTCCTGAAGCTGTATTATACTGTTAAGCTCGTCCTCCTTCAGGTCCAGGTTCTTTATCCTGGCGCATGCGATATGCTTCCTGACGTTCTTCACGGAGCTATCCACTTCTACTTCGATATCTCCGGTCTCCACAGGATAATCGACCGCACCGGTTTCAATCTCGAAGAAGCCGCGCAACGCACGGGCGATACCCTCGACGGATAGAAGGTCGGGCCGGTTAGGTTCGACTTCCACCTCTATCTTGTCCTCTTCCGAGCTCGTGGAACCGGAGGTTCCATTCGATCGAGCGGAATCTCCCGATTCCGTCGAGTCTTCGAACAGGATTCCGAGCATCGAACCTTCCTCTTCCAGCTTTTCCACGCCCAGTTCCTCCCCGACCAGTTCTTCCAGGTGAGGTTTCGATATCTCGACTACAGCCATCCTATCTCACCCAGGCCTCCGCATCTCTCAGCAGTTCCAGGTCGTTACGGTAGAGTTCCCGGATGTTATCGATATCATGGTTTCTCATCACCATCCTGTCGACCCCCGGTCCCCATGCCAGTACAGGTACTTCGAAACCGAGTAGAGGTTTGACCACTTCCGGCCGGAACATGCCTGCGCCTCCGAGACCGATCCATTCCTCCCTCTTCTCATCGTAAACATCCATCTCTATCGAGAGTTCTGTGTATGGGTAATAAGCGGGTCTGAAACGGACCTTGTCGAAACCGAGTTTAGAGAAGAACTGTTTGAGATATCCGAGAAGGTTCCTGAAGTTCGCGTCCTCCGCCACCACTATCCCTTCAGTCTGGAAGAACTCTGCGAGGTGCTTCCAGTCCACAGTTTCATTCCGGAAGTTCCTTCCGACAGCGAAGAACTTCGCAGGGAGGTCGTCCTCGGAAAGTTCCCAGAGAGTCTGTGCTGAGACAGAGGTTGTATGGGTCCTGAGAACGTTCTTCCTAGCCTCTTCGGCATTCCATGTATAGTCCCATCCGTCGCTCCCGGCCTCCCAGCCGTCCTCGTGCGTCTCTCTTATCCAGTCCACTGAGGAGCCGTAGTCCTCGATATCGGACTTCTCGGGTTCTTCCATGAAGAAGGTGTCGTGGAGTTCTCGAGCAGGATGATCCTGAGGAGTGTAAAGAGCATCGAAGTTGAGGAGCGAAGGAACGACTAGAGACCCGTTCATCTCCTGGAAACCCATCTCTACCCAGACACGCCTGATATAGTCATATACCTCGCGTGCGAAGTGTTTACGGCCGACGAGCGCATCCTTGGCAGGCAGCTCGACGTTGAACTCCTCTTCCACCTCTGAAAGGTCCAGATCCTCTCCCTTTTCGGTAATTATCAAGCGGCGGGAGACCGTTTCCTCCTCCTGTACCAAGCCCCGATCCCGAATCATGGATGCGATGTCATCCTCGATATGTTCTCCATCCTTGACCCTTTCAAGCGCCTCCAGTTCCTCGTGCTCCTCGCCCAGCATCTGCTCTCCTTTTTCAGTCAGGTACAGGACTCCTTCTTCTATCTCGATCAGGCCTTTTTCTCTGGCCTTACCTATACCGAGCTCGGCGACTTCTCCCAGGCCCTGTATATCTTCGACTGAGGTCTCTCCTCCCTCGACCTTTTCCAGAACCTTCTCCTCTGGAAGCCCGTTTTTGAGAGTGTCTTTCCCCACTTCTGTGATCTTGTAAGAAACAGTTTTCTCCTCCTCTATCTCAACCAGTTCTTCCTCCTCCAGCCACTGCGCGGGCCGCATCACGTTCGGAATCCCGGTCTCTTCCTCCAGTTCCTGAACTCCTCCTTCTCCCTGCTCCTTCAGCTCCATGAGAAGCTCCTGGGCCTGCGGGTGGAGTTCCATGCCTTTAACCGGTGTTGGAATGCTTTAATACCTGTCGAAGCGCCAGTTCTAAAAGGTGCTGTGACTCAATAAAGTCTGTGGATACGATGAGAGACTCAGTAAGGGAATGGCTGGAGATCTATATCAAAGGCGTTGTGATGGGGGCAGCGGATACAGTCCCTGGAGTCTCTGGGGGGACTATGGCGCTGATAACCGGGATATACGAGAGGCTTGTGTCCGCTATAGTCAAGCTCAGGTTTCCTGAGTTGGGAGACCTGAGAAACGAGATGGAGGAGATGGACCTTCCTTTCCTTCTCGTTCTCGGTCTAGGTATAGGGACGGCGGTGGTGCTCCTCTCCCGGCTGATGCACTCCGCCATCGTGAACTACCCTGGACCGACCAACGCTCTCTTCTTCGGGCTTATAGGGGCTTCAGCAGTAGTGCTCTACAGCGAGGTCTCCCTTGATAATTCGAAGAGGATCGCGTCCGGACTGACAGGTTTTCTCCTGGCGTTCTTCGTGACTGGAGTCTCGGGGACGGGAGGTCTAGGGCACTCGTTACCTGTAGTGTTCGTTTCAGGGGTGGTGGCGAGCGCTGCGATGCTCTTGCCCGGGATATCAGGTGCTGCATTCCTGTACATCCTCGGCCAGTACGAGTTTATGACCGGGATTCTTGAACGGTTCGTGGACTCAGTTATCGGTATAGGTGGAGGTTCGACATTGATAGCGGATGCTACAGTGATAGCGATATTCCTTGCAGGGATGGCTGCCGGCCTCCTCAGTATCGCGAGAGCAGTAAGGTTGTCGCTGGACCGGTATAGGGAAGCGACTCTGACCTTCCTCGTGAGCCTGATGGCGGGTTCACTGAGACTGCCGGTGGAGGAGATCCTTGTCTCGACAGAGGTCTGGAACTTTGCGGTCGTTTTCTCTCTCCTTTTACCTCTACTCACCGGGGCCGCACTGGTGATGGGACTGGATAGATACACCGATGAGCTGGATTATGGACCGTAGCATATTTATACCGGATTACCGTGGATTATAACGATGGGTGGGGGCCCAAACCACGTTAAGGATTATTCTCTGGGCCATTCCGCGGTCCGCACAGCTGATGGTCACCGGTTCCAGTTGGAGGACAAGGACCTTTACTGGAGAGAGGATGTAGAGAGCGAGATAATCAAACATATAGCAGAGAGACATGGCGCTGAACATCACTACAATACAGGGGATGAAGGAGGTAGTAGGGCTCTGGCGCACCTCCAGAATCTGGATTTCGATCTCACTTTTTTCGCACTTGGAAACCATGACTCCGTGGAACCGGAGGACGTGGAGGAGGAAGATGTTATAGCGGGTGAGGTGATGGAGTGGGCGGTCGAAGAGGAAGGTAGGGAGTACCGGGTAGCCATGGCTCACTCTCCCGACGATTTCGGCATGAAACTGGGGACGGAAGAATACACGGGTAGAGAGCTCCTTTCGGAGGATGGAGACTTCTATGACCTTGTGATAACCGGCGACAGCCACTTGCCATACCACCACCGTCTCAATCCGAAGACAGTGGCAGACAAGGCAGGTTCTATAAGTGAGACATATCCCCAGCGGGAGCACTCGGTAGAGCATTTCTTCCCGGACAGGAGGCTATTGGAGGAGTTCCCTGACCAGCTCCGTGATGAGATCCCTGTACCCGACCGTTCTTTCGCGGTCATAAGGTTCTGGAACGGGATAACGATATACCGGTACGATGCGGAGGAACTCTCTGAGGCCTATCATTATGAAGATCGCGAGATGGAGGACGTAGAACCTGAGAGCGTGTTTTCATTCCCTTATAATGATTTAATGGTCGAGATGAGGGAAGGAGAGATGATCTCCGGAGAGAAGGAAGCTCTTGCGATGAAAGACTGATAATATGTCGATGGGGAAAGAGATCAGAGAAGAGATACCGAAGGAACAGGCGGTGAAAGTCGGAGACATTATCGGCCATCGTTTCTTCTTTGAGAGGCAGAATTACAAGGTCGATGATGCACTGGAGAGGTACGAGCGGGTGGACCTCCGACACCTCGACACCTACACGATAGATCCGGAAGGAGCCCATGAGCATGATGATGCTCTCTCCGTGGAGAAACACGAAAGAGGAGGTGAACTCGAAGGTTATACTGCCTGGGTGCACGTGGCTGATGTCCCGTCCATGGTCCCTAAAGGGAGTTTTATAGACCACCATGCCAGGGAGAAGTCGAGGACATTCTACTATTCGGATGGGACCGATGACATGCTACCTCCTGAAATTCTGGAGAGGGTAAGCCTCGAAGCCGGTGAGATAAGGCCGGCTAACACTATAGAGATGAGGTTCGATGAGGACGGTGATATGCAAGGCTGGAACATATACAGGTCGGTTATTAATATAGATTTCAATCTCTCCTATGGAGAATCGGTTAGATACATGTCGACTGTCCGGGCAGATGATGAGATGGACCGGAGGCTCCACAACACCGATGACCTGCCCTGGGATCTTTCTGAAAAATGGGGTGACTCTGATTTCTATGAAGATCTATCTGAAGAGGAGAAGACTGTTGTCGGGGATCTGGATGACCTGGAGTTTCTGGCGCATCATCTCGCGGATGAACGGAGGGACTCCCTTGTAAACAGACAGGACCCGGCCATGATGACTGTGCAGGAGTTCATGGTGCAGGCCAACCGGGTCGCTGCCAGGGAGATGACGGAGAGAGGTGGAGGCCTGTACCGTGCCCATGGGACACCGGAGGGATGGGATGAACGTGTAGCCTCCTACCTGGAACAGTCCGGGATGGATGAAATTGCTGAGGAGTTGAGAGGTGCTGAAACGGTTGAAGAGGTTCTGGAAGAGGATATCGATATGCCTTTCCTGTTTAATGAGGACGCAGAGGACGACTTTCGGGCGTACTATTCGGTAGCGCCTCGGGGACATGAAGGCCTAGATTTCGAGGTCTACGCACCTTTAACCTCTCCCGCGCGACGGTACCCTGACAACGTCAACTGGAGGCTGATACACGGGGAATCTGATTACGACGATTCCGAACTTGCAAGGATAGCTACACGTATAAACAGTGAGATGATGCCGGGAGCTTTTACGGATGAGAAGGCGGAGTTCGAAGCTCTCGCTTCCTAGTGAATGAACTCTTCGACCCGTTCGTCAGCCTCCTCAAGCCTTCTCTGGTGATGTTCCAGGAAGTCTCTCAGTTCCTCCTTCGCTATCTGTTTAAGCTCTCCCGAAAGCATCTCGCCTGAGGAGTACTTCTCGTGGATATCTCTTAGACGGTCATCGTCATCTATCAGGTGGAAGGCGAGGAGTTCGAAAACGGTGTCCTCTTCTATAACCGCGCCTTTCTTCCTCTGTTCCTCCTTCGACTGTCTACCCCCCGTCTTCGCCCGGTCTATCTTTTCGCATGCAGAATCAGGGCTTTCGGACAGGGCGATGTAGCTGTTCTCCTTGCTGGAGCTCATCTTCCCTCCCTGTAAGCCTCGCATGAACTTGTGGTACGTAGAGCTTGGTTTGACGAACTCCTGGTGAGGGAACCGGGAGGCGATATCCCTCGTCAACCGGATGTGCGGGTCCTGGTCCGTTCCCACAGGCACCACGACAGGTTTCGGACCGCCGTTCTCGTCGAACTCAGGCTGCAATATGTCGGCTGCCTGGGTCAGTGCGGAGGTGACTTTGCCCGGGTTAACGTCTCCATAGACCGCTTCCACCTCGTTCTGGGTCACGTTCTTGGCGAAGAGCTTCGATATCGTGTTGTAGTGCGTCCCGCCCTCGCTCTGGAAGTAGAAGTTCACATTCTCCGGTTCCAGTCCGAGCGCTATGTAGTTCTTGAGGTATTCCTCGATAGCGATCTCTCTCGCCTGTTCCAGCGACATGTCGCGGGTCAGGTACGCTTCCACGTCCGCGACCGCGATGTACAGCTCCGCACCCATCTCCTGGTACCAGACGAACTGGTCCGCGAGCATCTTGTGCCCGAAGTGGAAATTCCCTGAAGGCATGAGACCGGTCATCATGCTCCAATCGTTCCCTTCTTCCATCGCGTCCAGGACACGGCCGAAGTCCCTGTGGCCGTAGATTATATCTCTGCGGATGTACCGGTTCTTGTCCGGGATCCGGTCCTTGAGATCTTTGAGAGGCTCGATACCGAACTTTTCCATCGTCTCCTCGTAGTTCTCTATCTGGATGGAGCCCCAGGGATCTATCTGTTCTGCCATCAGTATTCCTCCTGTTCCAGTACTTTCTCTAGTGAAGTAATAAACGCTTTGTTTTTTGACCGGTCCCGTACGCTGATTCTGATATGGTCTTTTTCCAGACCTCGGAAATGGCCGCCGTCCACGATTTTTACACCTTCTTTCTTCATCAAGGACACCAGATCGCTGGATTTCTTCTCGAAGCGAGTATCCTTGAGTGAGATAAGGAGAGGGAGAGATTCGGATTCGCTGTAAGAGATGCCTATGCGTTCCAGTCGGCCTTTGATGTAGGATAGCTCGTCTGATACTGTTTTATCCGTTCTTTCCAGGTAATCTTCGGATTCGACGGCCGCTCGTACCGCTTCCTGAGCCGCGGCGTTGATCTGGAATGGAGATCCTGATTTTCGGATCTGTTTTTTGTCGCCTCCTGCTATGTAACCCGCTCTGAGACCTGCTAGACCCAGGATTTTGGAGAAAGAACCTACGACGATAATGTCCTCATCCATTGTCAGAGGGGCATGGGTTCTGTACGGATGTTCGAGGGCTTCGTCGAGGATGATGGTTCCATTAAATTCTTGGACTAGGGTCTCGATTTCCTTGTTAGAGAATCTTTCTCCACTTGGATTCTGGGGGTTTGCTAATACCAGGTAATCGGAGCCACAGTCGGCCATCTCTTCGATAGAAGGGTGGAAATCAGACCCTTCAGACTCGATAAAGGTGATTGATGAGCCCATCTTCCGGGCATGTGTTTCGTACCTGTGAAAGGAGGGAACAGGGATAGCGACATCTATATTTTTATCGAAATAGGTCAATGCGAGCTTTTCGAGAGCGCCATCACATCCGTTGGTGAGTATCAGAGCGTCCTGAGGTATATCTATGAGGTCAGCGACCGATCCACGCAGATCGTCTCCAGGATGCTGGTAATGGCATATTTTCTCCTCTGGAAGGTTTCTTACTGCCTGAACTGATGTTTCTGGTGGACCGAGAGGGTTAACGTTGAGCGACATATCCAGTTCTGCTTTTCCTTTCTCGGCGTACTCATCGGTCTCTAGTTCTTCGATCTCTCTGCGGACCATTATCGACCCCCTCCACTCACTTTCTCTGGAAAGACACCTGATGTACGTCTCGGGAACAAACTCTCGTTCCTAGGCGAGAAAAACCCAAAAACATCCACCCTGAGGAGCAGAACGACTCAAAGAATCATAGGCTGCGTCGAGACCAAAAACACTCACCGTTCTGCATGTGACCCCCTTATATGTCGGGATTTAAAAGAATTCCGAGGATATTCCTGCTGCTCGTCTTCGAGGAGTGGCGGACAATCGCTCCATGTTTCTTTTTAAATTCTGCAGGCGAATGAGGCGCTATGACCTCGGAAGACAACTTTTCGGAAGAGCTGGAAGCTCATTTGACCCGTAACGGGTTCATATGGGGGCCGGAGCCGGAGATCTACGACTCCCTCGCCGGTTTCTACACCTACGGACCTATGGGCAAGCTTCTGAAGAACAAGCTGGAGGATAAGATGTCCCGAGTTTTCAAGCAGGAGAAGTTCTACGAGGTCGAAGCACCTATAATAATGCCGGAAGAGGTCTGGGACGCCTCGGGCCATCTCGAGACGTTCGTTGATCCGATGGTGCTCTGTTCGGAGTGCGAGGGGAGCTACAGGGCGGACAAGCTGATAGAGGAGGACTACGATGTTGTGGCGGACGGGTTCTCGGACGAGGAGCTGTTAGAGTTTATCGATGACCAGGATATAACCTGTCCTTCATGCGGTGGAGAGTTCGAACAGGATATCCACGACTACAACCTTATGATGGAGACTCGGGTAGCGGGTAGAGAGTCGTACTCGAGGCCTGAGACCGCCACTACAACGTATCTTCCGTTCAAGCGGTACTGGAGGTTCTTCCGGAAGAAGCTACCGATAAAGGTGTTCCAGATCGGGAAGGCGTTCAGGAACGAGATATCTCCGAGGCAGCACGTGTTGAGAGGAAGGGAGTTCACTCAGGCAGAGGGCCAGATATTCGTGACAGAGGAGATGAAGCACGACTGGGACGGGTACGACAGGATAAGGGATGAAGAAGTGAGGCTGTGGAGTGCGGAGGAGCAGGAGAAGGAAGGCTCTCCCGTAACCATGTCGCTTGAGGAGGCTGTGGATTCTGGAGAGGTTACGAGCGAAGGGTATGCCTGGAGCCTGTATCTCGCATGGGAACTCTTCCGATCGGTCGGAATACCGGAGGACAGGATGCGTTTCAGAGAGCACCAGGAGGACGAGAAGGCGCACTACGCGGAGGACGCGTGGGACCTGGAAGTGGAACTGGATTCGTTCGGATGGACGGAATGCTGTGGGGTACATGACCGGGGAGACTACGACCTGTCACAGCATACTGAACACTCGCCTGAAGACCTATCGTTCAAGGATAATCACGGGAAAGAGGTGATGCCTCACATCCTGGAGATAGCTTTCGGTACCGACAGGCCGACCTTCGCTCTACTCGACATCTTCTTCGATGAGGAAGAGGAACGGTTACAGATCCCGACGCATGTCGCTCCAGTGGACGTTGCGGTGTTCCCTCTGGTAACGAAGGACGGTCTACCTGATATTGCTGAGGAGGTGTACAGGCAGCTGCACGAGAGGAGGTTCGACGTTGAGTACGATGATTCTGGTTCTATCGGTAAGCGGTACGCGAGGCAGGATGCGAAAGGAACCGCTCTCTGTGTGACTGTAGACTACGATACGAAGGAGGACGACACCGTCACGTTGCGGGAGAGGGACACTTCGGACCAGGTGAGGCTGAATATAGAGGATCTGGACGGTGCCGTGCAAACTTACCTGTACGGCGACGCGGAGCTACGAGAGCTCGGTGAGCCGGTGGAGTAGACAGGGTTACTGCGATGCCTGAGTGTTCCGAGTGTGGAGAGACTGTATCGATGCCATTCAAGTGCAAGTTCTGCGAGGAGTCGTTCTGTTCGCATCACAGGTTGCCGGAGAACCACGATTGCGAGGGTCTCAGGGAGTACAAGGACGAGCAGAGGGGTGAGGGTAAGATAGGTTACGATGTTATGAAGGACGAGAAGGGGGAGCGGACTCCTACTGTGGAGGTGGGGAAGGAGGAACGTTGGATCGATCGCCTGGAGGAGCTGGTGCCGACCAGCGTGACTTTCACCATCCTGGCCATCATGGCCGCGGTCTTCGTCATGGAGTACACCGTCCCGGGATTCTTCGAGATGTTCGCTCTCGATCCTGCCAAGGTCTTGCAGGAGCCGTGGAGACTTTTCACTTCTATATTCATGCATGCCGGTCTTGCACATCTACTGGTAAACTCGATAGTCCTCTGGTCGTTCGGCCGCCACCTGGAACAGGTGTTAGGGAAGAGAAAGTTCTTTAAGGTGCTCATAGTTGCGGCATTCGCTTCCTCTATAGGGTTCACGCTTTCAGGCCAGCTGTTCGGGATCGGACCTGCTGTAGGGATATCCGGAGGTCTATATGGACTTGTAACTCTACTAGCTGTGATAAGACCGGACGTGAAGGTCCTTGCGTTCTTCATAATCCCGCTCAGCATCAGGCATGCGGTCGTGTTATTTGCGATTATGGATGCCGTGAACGTGGCAGCGCACTCGATGGGTGTGATGTTACCGGTGATAGGTGGTTTCGCCTCGGCAGGCCATCTATCCGGTCTCTTAGTCGGGCTATTCTACGGTTACAGGTGGATGGACCGGTTCAGCAGTAACCGGCGGAGAAACATGTTTCAGTAGATCTCTGTGTCCTTCCATACCTGGCCGATGCTTTCGACCTCTAACCGGTAAAGGGCGGTGATCCTGCTCCGGGATGCGGTGAAGCTGTGGTCGAACTCTTCGCCTGAGGTGAAAGACATGTTGGCCCTGTACCGGGGTGAGACACCAGTGAAGGTATGGATACGGGCCTCACCGTGATTCAGAGTACCGAGATCTTCTTCTGTACCGTCGACGGATACCAATGTTTCTTCCATATCTCTATTTCGGAAGTTCGCCACGACCGCCGAGACCCCGTTACTGTTCGGGACGAGTATCATTGTGTGCGCGTAATCTGAGGAACCGTGTCTTCCCAGCATGTATCCCTGGAAGTTGAGATAGGACACTACCCTGTTCCGTATCTGGAACGCGGAACTGTTAGTAGAGCCGAGGTTCACCGCTCGAGGGAACTCGTCCATACTTTTATCGAAGAGGAACTGCGGTGTTTCAGGACCGATGGACGATATACCACCGCTCTGACTGAGGAAAACTATACCGACTATCAGAGTTATGAAGAGTAGTGTTCCTACAACGAATATCTGTCCTTCTCTGCCGATCATTGCCATGCCTGGACTGACACCTCCACGGGTGCGAAAGAGACGTTGTAACCGCTGATAGGATAGGAGGCGGATATAACATCAGTATCCGAGGGCGGTTCTCCTGTGGTTCGATACTCGTATATATCGACGCTGTAGCTGACTTTTGATGCCGCAGCAGTTTCTATCTCCAGAGTGTTGTCTCCGTCAACAGTCTCATCGGAGATATCCACTTTTTCGTACCCGTCCACGGTACCGGTATTCTGATAGACAGGATTCCCGTTTATGCTGGCGTTAGGGGCTTCAGTGCCTTCGAACCAGAGGTGGAGTACCTGTCGCTCAACTGCGGAGTTGTTGACTGTGAAAGTCTCAGTGTGTGTCCCGCTGAAGCTGACAGTATCCTGTGTTGTGTTGACGTGCAGAAGTGCTGCCTCGACGTTCAACGCGTTCAGGTGATCGTCAAGCCTGTCTCTGAGTATGGAGACGCTCTGGTTCTCTGCTGGAGGTCTGAGTTCCCCGGAAAGGTCAAGTGTTTCAAGAGCGTTCCTCTCACGGATCTTGATGTCTGGACCGATTTCACCGCCTACATCAACCTGCTGGGAAAGGGTTATTATCAGCATCAAGAAGATGATGGCTGCAAGGATTGACTCTATTGTATGTATAACTCCTTTCCTCTTCACTGCCATATACGCATCACCATATCCCTTTTGGACGCGTTCCCGAACCTCTCTACCACAGGTACAGGGAACTCGAGGACGGTGACTGTCCGTCCTGTCGGGACATTTTTCCCGTGTTTGAAGGTGTCTTCGATGGATATGTTGTATTCTAGACCTGTCAGTCCCAGGAGTTCCTTCACATATTCGTAGTCCCCGGATTCGAGTTCGGCAGCTCTCTGCCTCGACACCCCTTCAACGGGTTCAGGCACGCCTAGAGTGGTGTCATAAGGGCTGTAGAACTCCTGCTTCTGATCTGTGGCGTTGTTATAGTCGTCCTTGTGGGCGTAGAGGAGAAGGTCCTTCTTACCCCCAGTGTCGGAGAACGTGATTCTGACATCGAGCTCGGATGTTGGAGCGTCCCGGCTCACATTGACGTAGATGTTCTCTCCGATTATTGATAGTCCTTGATCACTGTCATTGAAGTCGATCCAGTCAGTGGTTCCGGTATAGATACCTGTCCTCGATGTCTCAAGGTTGATGACTCCCTCGCCCGGTGTATAGGCAGTGTCGAATCTGCTGGTGAGGTTGAGTTCCCAGTCCCTCTCTCCTGTGAAGAACTCTCTGACACGGATCTGACCGGAGTCTTCGAAGAGCTTGATGTGCTTCCTTCCACTGCTGTAGGACGCGTTTACCTTCAGGAGGCCGTGATCGAAAAAGGGGTCGGAGCTTCCCGCGAGGTGAGCGTTGTCCTGTAGCAGGTCGGTATTTTCGAACTCCAGCTGTGAAAACCCGTTCGCGGTGAAGGTGACGTTTAACTGGTCGTTCCAGGCGCTTTCCCCCGAATGTTCCAGTCCTGAGGAGTAATTCCTATCTTCAAGGTTCCCGGTCTTGGTGTAGACGATATCGAACCGATTCTTCCCTTCTCTAATATCTGTGACCATCACTGTATCGTTGGTCAGGAGATCGTGCTGGGATCGAAGTTCTTTACCGTCCTGCGTTACGAGAACTGAATTCTTCAATATATCCCTAGAGAAAGGGTAATCGATAGCGACAGGTTCGTTCTTGAGAGACTGGCTCGAGCTAATTATAACCGGGTTCCTGTAGACAGTCCACCGGGTGCTTTCACGGAAATTGGATAGACCGGTGTCCGCAGCATCTTCCACCTGCTGGATGAAGCCTCCTTCAGGAACGAAGCTTGACTGTACGATATAGAAACCGGCGGCAATCATGATGATGAATATCGTCATCGCGGTCATGAAGTCAATGGATACAGCCTGTCCCTTCATATCTTGGAGGTTGTATAGCCTACTATAAATGGTTGGACGAGAGCAGGATTTTAAGCGGGTCTTACTGGACGGCGATATTGACATGAGTACTGCCGTCTTGAACCCCTCCGCTGCTTATAGTGAGGATGTATGTCCCTGGTGAGAGGGTGTCCCTGAAACCGTTGAGATCTATGTTGTCGTAACTGAGTGAGACTCTTACGGTCTTGTCATCTGACATTTTGTCGGTGAAGGAAGGGCTGGGGAAACTCAGGAAGTTGCCTGATCCGAACAGGCCGCCCTGTATCTTCTCTTCTCTATCCTCGATGACGTTATGTGTTCCCTCTGTGAACGGTAAGAACGTAGTTTCTTCCGACAGGGTGAGGTTGAACGTGTACATGCCGTTACCGGAGTCGGCATAAAACCCTGAAGTGTCAAATGTACCTCCAGGTACAAGTCCCGCGACCGTCCCGTTGGCCTCTCCTACAGCGTACCCGAAGTCGATACTGTCGCTTGTGTATACCCCCTCTCCACGTTGCTCGCCGTCTATGTACTTTTCATCGGTTGTGCGGTCGTCGATCACCATATCCAGTTCGTGGGTGGTGGTGTCGGCGGAACCGCTCGGACTCTCCAACAGAAGGAAATCCGAACCGCTTAAAAGATCGTAGTTGACCTCGTACGAGGTCCCTCCCGATGTCAGGTTGAGAGTGGTACTTCCCCGCCCCATTATACTTCCTGTGCTGGCCTCAGTGAATCCTGTTCCAGCTCTTGTGGATTCATCTCCGTTTATGAATGTGGAAAGAGATGCGTTGAGATCCTCACCGAGCTCCTTGTTACGGAGCTGGACCAGCATCCTGGACGTGTTGACGTACTTCTCGTCTCCCTCCTTCAGGTACAGCCACTCTATCTCGTCCTCGGAGAGGGAACGGTTGTAGATCCGGACATCGTCTATGGTTCCGTCGAAAAATTTCTCAGGATTTGTGGAATCACGAGCCCCGATTAAGGTACCTGTGTTGGGATTCCAGCCATCGTCAATATCCAGAGACTGTTTGACCCCGTCCAGGTATCCCTCCGAGATACTTCCATCGGGATTGATTGTCACGGCAAAATGATGCCATTCACCGTTACTTAGAGAAAGGGGAAAACCTTTTCTTGTGGGGTCAGGATCGGAGTTGCTCGTTGTAGAGAATATCATGTTGCCTGATGAAGTTCCTGCTGTGACCGGGATCTCATTGCTGTTGAATATGTTCCCGTCTGTCGTCCAATTGTCAGATGCAGCCCAGAAGGCCAACGTTCGGGGCTCCCCGCTAAAGCCGGATACCCCTGAGATATCCACGTAATCATAGCTGCCATCAAAATCCAGAGAACTGTTGTGGATCCCCGATGTCCACGTAGGATCACCGGATTCGGAAGCAGTTGAGCCTCCGAGCTTTCCGTTGTTGCCGTAAAGGGAGGAATCGTTCGCCCACTGGCCTGAACCCTCGTTTAACCTCCAGAACCCGACAAGGTTGTCGTGGTCGGAAGCATTGAACTCTTTCGGAACTTTCCTGATACAGGCCTTGATATGGTCGTTCTCCATCATGTAGCAAGTTGTACCGTTAACCTCGTCTTGTTGAACTGAGACATCGGTGTTAGACCTGATGAGTAGAGGGCCCTGCTGGAATGCTGAATGCGTGGATATGAAGCTGGAATCGGTTTCGATCTCGTAGTAAAGCTCTTCTGTCTCGTTATCGAAATGGTAAGAACCACTCTGGAACCGGAGAGACGGGGTTCTCGAGCTATACTTTCCTTCCGCTGCTACTTCCCGGATTTTCCCATCTATACGGGTGAGGTCATCGATACTGTTTTGGATCGCAGATGTTTCCTGCATCCGATCCACTATAGGCCCTCCAACGTTCAGAGCGATTGCTACAGATGTTACGATTATCCCGGTAGATATAACCAGAGATATCAGAGAGGACACACCTGATCGGTGCATATTCTATCCTTTGATTTTACCCGTACATAATTGTTTGCCTTTCCTAAGAGGGCATTTCAAGACCTGTTTGACGCGATGAGACAGTTTCAGGTTAACTTTGGAGAAAGAGAAGCTGATGTAAAAAACGTATATCAGGGTGTAACATGCTCCACCCGGTAGTAGGTGACCTCCTCTTCCGGGTCTACAACCCCCCAGAGCATCGTCGCCCTTATATTCTGGGCCAGCCTTACAGCACGGGAGACGTCAGTATAGGTGAAATTCTCGTCCTGCGGCACCGCGTGCACCACCCACTGCGTGTGTTCCCGTTGTTCCTTCGGACCTTCCTTGTACGGGTTCACACCTCTCGGGTACACGCGGAAGTGTGCACCGAACTTGAAACCTGACTTGACTATGTAGCCACGGTCTCTCAGGTCCGCGTAGACCGCATACTTCTGCGGGAATTCCTCGTCCCGTTCCGTGAACCTCTCGTATAGTTCCTCAGGGGAAAGCTCTTCATCATCGTCCTCCACAGTTATTTCGTCCCGGTCCGCGAGATGCATCGCCTCCACCAGGGAAAGCTCGAGATAGTCTTCGAACTCCTTGCCGTAGTACAGGTCCTCGAAAACCTCGTCCCAGTCCTCGAAGATACGGACGCGGTTCTCCAGCAACTCACCTTTCACTACCATAAAAATAGGTAGATGCACGCAGTTTAATAAATCTGGCCGAGACCTCCTCAATATGGGTTTAGAGAGCATATTCAGAGCATATGATGTCAGAGGGGAGGTGCCAGGGGAGATCGATGCAGGAGTTATGGAGAGGATCGGTAAGGCTTTCGGAACAGTACTGAGAGATAACGGAGAAGAGGAAGCGGTTATCGGGAGGGACGTGAGAGATTCCAGTCCCGAGCTCATGGAGGCTCTTATCCGCGGATTGGTCACGACCGGGGTGGAAGTGGAGAAGGTAGGCCTGGTTCCTTACGGCGCCTTGCTTTCCCACTCCCGCAAGGAAGAGAAAGCCTCTGCTTACGTTACCGCCTCCCATCTCAGCCCAGGGAACAACGGGGTCAAGTTCGCCCATCCTGACGGGACCGGTTACAAGGAGGAGGAGAATGCCCGGGTGGAAGAGGTTTTCAGGGAGGGAGAGTTCCTGGAAGGAGATGGAGGAGAAGTAGAGACCGATATCCTGGAAGACTACCGCCAGAACCTGCTCGGATATATAGATATCGGAGCTCTGGACGTTATCCTGGACCCGGGTAACGGCGCCGCCTCAGTCGCTGCCCCCGACATCTTCTGGGGTGCAGAGGTCACTCTCGAGGTGATGAACGGAGATCCGGACGGTTCGTTCCCGAACCGCCTCTCCGATGTTACAGAAGAGAGCCTGAACGAGTTAAGGGAAGAGATGAGTGAGGGAGAACATGATGTCGGGTTCGCGTACGATGGGGACGCGGACCGGTTCGCGGTTATAGATGATGAAGGAAGACTGCTCTCAGCCGAAGAGACAGCTTACATAGCACTGGAACAGCTTTTGGATGAGGAAGAAGGGCCTGTAGTGGCGAACGTCGAGTGTTCTAGATTGATAGAAGATATTGCAGATGAACACGGGAGAGACGTCATAAGGACGCGTGTTGGCCACAGTTACGTCTTCAGTGAGGTGATAGAACGTGGGGCGGTCCTGGGAGTGGAGACCTCCAGGCACATGTGTATCGCCCCGATGAACCCTGTAGACGATGGCATAGCCGCCTCAGTGTACCTGGCTTCCGCGATATCTCAGATGGAGGACTCTCTTTCCGAGAAGGTCGACAGGATTCCGGGCTACACGAGGGACAGGACTTCCTTCCAGGTAGAGGAGGAGAGTAAGTTCGATGTCGTGGATAGGCTTCAGGAAGAACTTTCAGAACAGTACGAGGATACTAACACAAAGGACGGTATACGCGTCGAACTGGAGAAAGGATGGGTTCTTATCCGCGCCTCCAACACCTCTCCTCTGGTACGGCTCACAGTCGAAGCGGAGACAGAAGAGGGCTTCGAGGATTTGAAAGAGGAGTTCTCCTCCGAGATAAGAGACAGGATCGACCAGATTTCCGATTAATCCCTGCTTTCCGCCTCAGCGACTTTTTCTATAGTCTCAAGAGCGACATCAGGAGTAACTGATATCGAGTCGATGTCCTCTTCCACCAGGAACTCCGCATAGCCCTCGATCGTTGAAGGCGCATCCCCGCAGATCCCCACCTCGCAACCCGTATCCTCCGCACCGTCTATCAGGTCATGGATAGAGCGCTTCACCGCCTCGTTCGACTCGTCAAAAAGGTAGGCAAGGTTCTTACTGTTGCGGTCCACTCCCAGAGTCAGTTGTGTAAGATCGTTCGAACCGATAGAGAAGCCGTCGAACAGTTCACCGAACCTGTCCGCGAGAACTATGTTGGACGGTACCTCCGCCATCACGTAGACATCCATCTCCTCGGTGTCCAGGCCGTTTTCCTCTATGAGTTCCAGCACCCTTTCTCCCTCCTCAGGCGTGCGGCAGAACGGGACCATCACCTTCACGTTGTCCAGACCCACATCCCTCCTCACCTGTTTTATCGCCTCGCACTCCAGTGCGAACGCTTCCCTGAAGTCCTCGTCATAGTAACGCGAGGCTCCGCGCCACCCAAGCATCGGGTTGGACTCCTCGGCCTCGTACTCCTCTCCTCCTTCCAGACCGCGGTACTCGTCCGTCTTGAAATCGCTGAACCGGACGATGACTGGTTCCGGGTAGAAAGCCGCGGCTATCCTGCCTAAACCTTCCTTCAGCGCCTTCACGAACTTGTCCTCCTCTCCCTTCTCTATCAGGTGTAGAGGATGCTCTCCCACGTTCGAAGCTATGACGAACTCTTCACGGGCGAGACCTACGCCGTCCACCGGCAGAGAAGCGTGTGAGAACGCGTGGTAAGGGTCTCCAAGGATAAGCATGACGTCAGTATCAGTTTCAGGTATCTCCTCCAGCTCCCTCTCCTCGACCTCGAACTCCACCTCTCCATCCATAACCTCTCCTGAAGAACCGGTGCAGTCGACAGTGACCTCCTGAGAGCCCCCCAAAACCTCTCTCGCTCCCGAAGCCCCCACCACAGCGGGAACCCCGAGCTCCCTGGAAACGATGGCGGCATGACTGGTCTTACCTCCTTTCTCAGTCACTATCGCCCCGGCCTGCTTCATTATCGGTTCCCAGTCCGGGTCAGTCATCTCCGTTACAAGTACTTCACCTTCCTCGAACCTCTCCATCTCTTCCGGAGATTCTAACAGCTTCGCCTTCCCGGCGCCTATCCTGTCACCTATCGCGACCCCTCTTGCCAGGACCTCTCCTTCCTCTTTCAATCGGTATTCTTCTATGACGTTCTCCTTCTCCGCGGATCGAACTGTTTCAGGCCTTGCCTGGACTATAAACAGCTCTTCCAGGTCACCGTCCAGCAACCACTCTACATCCATAGGCTTATCGTAATGCTCCTCTATGGTCTCAGCGTAAGAGGCCAGCTCCTTCACCTGTTCTTCCGTAAGCGAGTAACTGTTCCTCTCCCCTGCCGGGACTTCTTCCAGGACGTTCTCCCCTTCCCTGTCGACCATCCTCTCCTCTTTATCTCCCATCACCTTCTCTACTATACCGTTGGTAGGTTTGAATACAACGAACTCGTCCGGGTTGACTTCACCCTGTACGACTACCTCTCCAAGGCCGTAGGAGGACTCTATAACTACAACGTCCTCGAAACCTGAGTCCGGGTCGATAGTGAACATAACTCCCGCGGAACCGTTGTCGGAGTGACCCATCTTCTGTACGATCGCAGAGAGCTTCACATCGAAGTGGTCGAACCCCTTGTCCTCCCTGTAACTTATCGCCCGGTCGGTGAAGAGGGAGGCGTAGCATTTCTTGACCGATTCCAGAAGTTCTTCTTCACCCTCCACGTTGAGGTAGGTCTCCTGCTGGCCTGCGAACGAAGCGGTAGGAAGGTCTTCAGCCGTAGCGGAACTCCTGACCGCCACTGCAGGCTCTTCTTCTCCCAGTTCGTCCGCCATCTCACTGTACTGGCGGATTATTTTTTCTCTCAGCTCCCCGGGCATCTCCGCATCGATGATGATCTCACGGATCTTCTCTCCAGCCTCCTGAAGTGCTTCAGTATCGTCAACATCCAGGCCCTCCAGTATCTTTCTTATCTCCTCCTCGATCCCTGTATCGCTGACGTATAGATCGTACGCGTCCGAGGTAGTGGTGAAACCTGGTAGAACCGGTATATCCATCCTCGCGAGCTCTCCAAGGTTGGCGCTTTTTCCCCCAACTTTTCCTGTATCTTCTTTCGAAAGGTCTTCAAGTCCCAGTACAAGAGTCATGTTCCTTCACTCTGTTCTCCTGATTCAAATAGGTTTATCCGATACATTTCAGAAACTCTTTCTCGTTCTCTAGGACTCTCTGATAAAAACTTATTATGATAGCAGCACCAATCACCTGGTATGGTTGAGACGTCCGGGTTACCTGTAAGGGAGGCAGACGCGGTCAAGGGAGACAACGGCCACGTGCTGGTCGTTGCAGGTTCTGACAGGTACACCAACACGCCGGCTATAGTCTCTCTAGGGTCTCTCAGGACCGGGGTGGATCTCGTAACTGCCGCTCTACCGGGAAGGAGCTCTTCTATCACTCCCGGATTCGCGCTCAATATCATCAGCGAACCTTTGAGGGGTTCTTACCTGGAGGAGAAGCACACGGAGACCGTCTTGGAGCTTGCTGAAGATGTCGATGTTCTCGCCATCGGTCCAGGGTTAGGAAGGGAACCCGAGACTATGGCTGCTGTAAGATCGATCATGGAGGGATATGGAGGGAAGGTCGTGGTCGATGCGGATGCTATCCATGCGGTCGCAGAGGAACCTGAGGTCCTAGAGGAGGAAACAGTGATCACTCCTCACGTGGGCGAGTTCGAAGTTCTAACAGGAGGTCACCCCGGAGAAACGCTGGAAGGTAGGAAGGATGCTGTGAAGGAAGCAGCCAAGGATCTTGGCTGCACAATCTTGCTGAAGGGCGTGGAAGATATTATTTCGGACAGGGATAACTTGGAGGTCAACACTACAGGGAACCCCTACATGGCCCGTGGCGGTACGGGTGACGTGCTTACCGGGATCACTGCGGGACTGCTGGCGCAAAGCATGGATCCGTTCCCGGCAGCAGTCACAGCTGCCGAGATTAACGGTGAAGCAGGTGAAAAGGCGCTCGAAGAGAACGGTCCGGGCTTCCTTCTAGAAGATATGCTGGAAGAAGTATCGGAACTACTCGGATGAGACAGGGGAGACACGGAGATCTTCTTCACAGGCATTAAGAACGTCAAAGGGAGGTCTGCGGCCGAAAGGTTTCTGGAGAAGTAGGAGGGTAAATGACCTATTGTTCGCAGGGAAAAATGCATGACTCTCCAGGGGCATGTACCTCCAGCAAGCACACTGCAGGAGGCTTCATTAACGTTCTTAGACGTAAGTTTCAGGGTCCTGGAGTTGAAGCGGTAGTGGTCGAAGAGGCTGCCACGGGATGACCTGAACCTATAAATCGATTGGGAAAAACCCTTTCTACCATGACTGATCCAGAATTCGGGTACGTGACTCGTGAGAACCTGTCTCTCTTCACCGATTTCTACGAGTTGACCATGCTTCAGGGATACCATGAGTCGGGCCACAACCCGGACGCGGTGTTCGACCTCTTCTTCCGGCGCCTGCCTCCGGATCGAGGGTACATGATCACGGCCGGTCTTGAACAGGCGGTCTACTACATCGAGAACCTGGAGTTTTCCGACCGCGCACTGGAATACCTGAAAGAGAAAGGTTTCAGAGACAGCTTCCTGGACTATCTCCAAGATTTCGAGTTCACCGGGGACGTGAGAGCTGTTCCTGAAGGAACTCCGGTATTCCCGGACGAACCTTTGATGGAGGTCGAAGCCCCGATAATGCAGGCGCAGCTGTTCGAGACGCTGCTGATAAACCAGGTCGCGTTTCAATCCCTGGTCGCGACGAAAGCTGCCCGGATGAAGGAGGGAGTTGAGAGGTACGGTGACGGCCAGAGCCTTGTGGACTTCGGCTCCCGGCGTTCTCATGGAACTGATGCAGGTATGAAGGCTGCAAGAGCTGCTTATATCGGAGGATTCTCTGGAACTTCGAACGTCGCAGCAGGGGAATCGTTCGGGCTCCCGGTCTACGGGACCATGGCCCACTCCTGGGTAGAGAGTTTTGATACAGAAGAAGAGGCTTTCGAGGCCTATATCGATGAATACGGAGAGGATTCGATTCTTCTCATCGATACCTATGATACAGTCGGGGGAGCGGAGACAGCATCCGAGGTGGCGGAGGAGAGAGGGGTGAACATCCGGGGAGTGAGAATAGATTCTGGGGACCTCGCTGGACTGTCGCAGAAGGTGAAGGATGTCGTCGATACAGGTGTTTTCGTTTCCTCAGGAGTGGATGAGTTCAAGATCCGCGAGTTCTTTGAGAGCGGAGGTGTCGCATCCGGGTTCGGTGTAGGGACGAAGCTAGTGACCAGCAGGGACGCTCCCGCCCTTGAAGGAGTCTATAAGCTGGTCGCCTCTCGAAGCAGGGGAGAGATGGAACCGAGGATGAAGCTATCCGAGAGGAAGGTCACATGGCCGGGCAGGAAATCTGTGGAGAGGATAGAAAGGGATGGAACGTACGAGAAGGATGTGCTTAGGATGGGGGGCGAGATTGGGGAAAGGGACCTACTGGTCCAGGTATTCAAGGATGGAGAACGAGTTTATGAACTTCCGGATCTTGAAGAGATAAAGGTGAGGGCCCAGGAAGAAAGAAGGAAGCTACCGGAGCGTGTCCGGAGCATAGAGAAGCCGGTAGAGTACCCGGTGGAGATCGGTGAGGGGCTGGAAAGGGCGGCTGAAAGGCTGCAGGATGAACTTTCAAAACTTTAAGCTTCGCTGTGGTGTCCATGACAGAACTCCTCTACCTTCCGGATAACGATGACAGGACAGATTTCGAGGCCGAAGTTGTCGGAACAGGCGAAGATTACTTGGTCCTCGACGGAACTTATTTCTATCCTGAAGGAGGTGGACAGCCAGCTGACCAGGGAAATCTTGAATGGAGCGGTGGAGAAGCAGAAGTAGTTGATGTCCAGAAGGATGGAGGCGACGTTAAACACTTCGTGGAGAACGTTCAGGGAGAGCTTCCATCTGCCGGAGAAAAGATCACAGGGGTTATAGACCAGGAGATGAGGGATAAGCACAGACGTATGCATACTGCACAGCACGTGATGTCAAAAATAGTGCTGGATGAGTACAACGCGACGACGGCGGGGAACCAGATCCACGCGGAACGTTCACGGATCGACTTCGAGCCCGCAGACTTTTCCCAGGAAGACGTTGAGTTCATCGAGGAAGAGACCAACAGGATCATAGATAAAGGTCTAGGGGTTGAAAAGGAGGAGTTACCCCGCGAGGAAGTGGAAGAAAGGACTCCTGAAGGAAGGGTCAACCTCGGCCTTATACCGGATCACGTAGACCCCCTAAGAGCCGTTATAATCGAGGACTATGACGTCTGTCCCTGCGGAGGCACCCATGTCGACTCTCTGGAGGAGATCGGGAAGGTCAACATACTCGAGAGGAGGTCTAAAGGTGAGGGCGTCGAACGGATTGAGTTCGAGCTGGAGAACTAAGCTCTCTGTACAGGAATTCTCCTACATGCTACACTTTTATAAGACGGCTGCTCCTATAAGTGAACAGGTAGATGGTCCAGACTATGGAGACAGTGGCGGTCGTTGTGATTCTTGCAGCTCTCGCTTACATCCTCTACATGTGGAACCGCAGGAAGGACCAGATCCACTGCCCTAACTGCGGCGAGCGCATCGACCTCTACGCGGACGAATGTCCGCACTGTGGATACCAGAAGGGAGAAGTGCTCAAAGAACGTCTGGAAGGAGAGTTCGAAGAGGAATCTGAGGAGACAGGAGGAGATACAGGGGAAGATGCAGGAGGAGATACCGAGGGAGGGGATGGAGAGTTCGTCTGTGACGAGTGCGGCGATTCTTTCGACTCGGATCAGGGTCTCAACATCCACAAAGGTATGAAGCACTGAGGTGCTTCTACACATCACACTTCTTCGAAGAGCTCGGGTATGAAACACTGACGTGTTTCTGTTCCTCACACTTCTTCGAAGAGCTCGGGTATGAAACACTGACGTGTTTCTGTTCCTCAAATCTCTGCGAGAATTTCGGGTACGAAACATTGGATCTCTGGCAGGCTTCAGACAGGTTTTTATTCTTGCGAGCCACTCCAGTATTATATGAAGAACATCAGGTTCGGATCGGTAGAACGTGACCCCGACGTCCGGATGCTGGACGAGATGCGCGATCTTTTACTGGACCAGGACTTTGCCCAGGACGCCGACAATCAACCTCTATACTACATGTACCGCGACCTTTACAGGGACGAGCACCTTGAGACCATAAGAGAGAACGATATCAGGTTCGATGTTACAGTGATGCCGCCCAAAAAGCTCGGACGGGAGCTGGTGAAGACGAAAGGCCACTACCACCCGGAAGCGAGAAAGGGAGTTCCGTACCCGGAAATATACGAGGTGATGGCTGGAGAGGCTCATTACCTTCTACAGGAGAAGGATAGAGGCGGGGGCGTCTCTGACGTGGTCGTCGTGTCAGCTAACAGTGGGGATAAGGTGATAATCCCGCCAGGCTACGGCCACATAACCATAAATACCGGTAGAAAGAGGCTGAAGATGGCGAACTGGGTCTCATCGCGTTTCGATTCGATCTACGGTGATATAGAGGAGAAGAAAGGGGGGGCGTACTACGAGACCATCGCGGGAGAGTTCATCCAGAACCAGAACTATTCAGACGTTCCGGAGCTGAGGCCGGTGGAGCCGGAAGAGGTGCCGGATCTCGGAATAGTGGAGGAGGAACCGATGTATAATATGATAGAGTCTCCTGAAAACCTTGCGTTCCTGAACCGGCCTGAGAAATTTGAATGGGTCTTCGAAGACCTTTACTGATTCTCTAGATCCTCTCTGCCACAACCATGATCTCGTCATCCATCTCCCCCAGGTGCTCCCCGATCTCCTCGAGAGGTACAGGGAGGATGATCTTCCGTACCTGGACATCCATCTTCTGGAGTAAGGTTACAGGGTCGAGACCGTCCACTATCCTGGAGAGGTCCACCATCACACCTATAGAGGGTGAATCGAGGTCGCGGAAGGCAGTGTTCACCATCTCAGGGTCTTTCATGAAACCGTCCATCAGGAAGCATAGCTCCAGGTCCGCCGACCTCGCGTAACTGTCAGCTTCCTCCATAAAATCCTGGAGGTCTTTCACCGTGTGGGACTCGTTCACTTCCGCCCTCGGAGGCGCCACACTGATGACTTGACACCCTAGTTTTTCAGCTCTCTCCTTCACCTTCTCCAGTTGGCTCTCGAACAACTCCCACTCCTGCATGGAAACGTTCTCCGTCCTCCCGTAATGCAAACTCCGGACAGGTAGACTGCCTTTTTCCAGTTCTAAAGCCATCTCCCTGTACTCGTCCTCCCCCATATCGGTGATATCCAGCTCGATACCCGAGCTATGCCACGAAGCTTTTTCGAGAAAGTCGCCGAGTTCGTCCGTCTCTCTGAGCCGCACGAGCGTCTCCATCCTGTGGAGAGCTTTGGATTCCACTTTTTTTAGGTTCAGCTGCCTGAAGAACGGTCACTTATCGCCCATGTAGTCCAGGATGTTCTCCTTATCGAACACGTTCTCCTGACCGACCTGCTCCTTCAGTTTCTCAGCCGTCCGCTTCCCGAGAAGGTTCTTCAGGTGGTTGAAAGAAGCGTTCCGGATGTCAGAAGCGCTTGTGATCCCGTCATCGTGAAGCCTCCTTGCCCTCACCCTCCCGATATCCCGGAACCTCACCAGCGACAGGAGCTCCTCTTTTATACCGTGCTTCATGCGCGTCCTCAACCTCTTCACCTCTTCACGGGCGTCATCCCACTCCTCCAGAGTGCAGAGTTCAGCCGATGCGTACAGTAACCAGTCCGCCTGCTCCACCTTGGAACGGATCCCTCCCGGGGTCACACCGTACCGGTCCATCAACTCGTCCTCCTCTTCCTCCTCTATCCATTCCTTCAGCATCATAGCAGTCTTCAGACTCTTCAGGAACTGGTTGTATCCCATGTCCCATGGGTCCGGTGGCTCCTCGAAGAGTTCTTCCTCTACCTCGGCCAGCATATCCTCGACCTCTGCCTTCTCGTTCTTGCCGATCCTCAGTCGCGGCTTCATCTCCACGGTCTGGGACAGCGAGTGGAGGAAAGCGATGTCTTCAGCACCTTCTATATCAGCCTGTTCCAGGTCTTCCAGAAGGTGGTGAGCGGTATAGGGATCGATGTAGAGCTCTGCGACCCGCTTCCCGACCCCAGTCGGTTCCAGCTTGCCTTCATCTTCGTCCAGGAACCCGTACTCCTCCAGGTTCTCAACCACCTTCTCCAGCTTCTCCTCCACCTCAGACGAGTCCCCGTACTGGTGGGCGTAGAAGGTCTGTTCGAAGAAACCAGTTAGTTCATCAAAACTGGACGCGAACCTTGTAGCCACCAGTCCTAGAGCGTGCATGCGAAGTACAGGTTCCACCGCCAGCTTAGAGTAGATGTTCTCCGTCTCTCCAAGAACGTAACGGTCCCGGATGTCCTCCTTGTTCCCTTTCTCCGAGGCGATGGATATGGCGTGTCCCTCATCGTGGTGCTCTGGTCTCCCAGCTCTCCCGACCATCTGCTTGTATTCCAGGGTTGGGATAAACTGCAGCCCGTTGTCTGTGTAACGCTTCACGTCCCTCACTATTATGCGGTAGGCAGGGAGGGAGACCCCCATAGCGAGCGTTGGAGTCGCAGAGATACCTTTTATCAACCCGTCTCTGAAGTTCTCCTCCAGGAGCTTTCTCTGCTCCGCAAGAAGACCGGCGTGGTGGAAGGCCGTTCCTTTCTCCACACAGTCCGCCAGCCTCCGGCACTGCTCCGTCGGAGAACCGAGAACGTTCCTCACCCTTGATGCGAGCTCCTCCAGCTCTTTCTCCTCATCACGCGAGAGCTCGTCCTCCACAACTTTGCCCGCCTTCTCGGCCTCTGATTCCGCGCTCTTCCTGCTCCTGACGAATGTTATAGCTTGATGTCCGCGCGACAGCGTGTCATCCAGAACGTTCAGTGTTCCTCTCCCGTATCCCTGCGCGATGGAGACGTTCTCCGCACCCTCCTCTGATTCTTCCTCGCTCCGTTCCTCCTCCAGCTTATCCTTACCGGTCACGAAACCGTCGTTGTTCGTTCCATTTGAACTCTCATCTCCATCGTAGAACGTGATCTCGCCGTCCAGGTAGATCCCCTCCTTCAGGGTCACCGGTCGATAATCTGATTCGACAAGCGTCGAGTCGAGCCAGTCCGCCATCTCCTCCGAGTTGTTGATGGTCGCGGAGAGCCCGAGCAACTGGAAGTCCATCATCTCTCTCAGACGCGTCAGAGTGACTTCGAGGGTCGGACCTCTGCCCTCTGAGTTGAGGAGATGGATCTCGTCCACCACAACGAGATCGACCTGTGATATCCAGGCAGGATTGTGCCGCAGGACCGCGTCCAGCTTCTCCACGGTCATGATTATCAGGTCCTTCGTCTCGAGATAGCCCGCGGAAGAATCCCGGTCACCTATCGACAGCGCCACCTCCGAGTCTGTACTCGTGGACCCTGAGGCTCCACTCGATCGATCGGACTCTTCCGAGTCCGCCGAGCCCTCGAAGAATTCCTGGTAGTCGCGGTACTTCTCAGAACCCAGAGCTTTCAGAGGGACGAGATAGAGTGCCTTCCTGTCGGTCTCCTCGAGAAGCCTGGAGATAGCCATGGATGCTATCAGGGTCTTTCCTGAGGCCGTGGGTGAGGAGATGACCATACTCTCACCTTCCAGCAATCCGTTCTCCACCGCCTCGACCTGAGGCGGGTTCAGATCCTCTATACCTTTATCGAGAAACTTCTGGACCGCGTGGCCGGGAACTCCTTCCGATTCAAGTCCCTCGACTTTCATACCCCAGGACCTGCTTCAACTGTTTTAACCATAGGCACGTTTTAAATTCTCCGCCCACGTGGAACTAATCATGGATAGGGAAGGAAACCTTATCGTTATCGAAGGACTGGATTCTTCCGGTAAGGGTACACAGGCAAAGATACTGGTTGAGAGGCTTGAGGAGAGAGGAGAAGAAGCGCGTTACATCGAGTTCCCGACCTACGACAGGACGAAGATCGGAGACCTGATAGAGGAGTACCTGGATGGCGACTACGAAGTACCGCACGAGGTACGCGCCCTCCTGTTCGCTGCTGACAGGTACCAGATGAAAGAAAGTTTTGAAGAGGATATGGAGAACGGTGGAGTTATAGTAGCAGATAGATACTCGCAGTCCAACTATACGTTCCAGAGCGGGGATGGAGGCTGGGAGGAGAACGTTGAATGGATGCAGGAGGTCGAATCCAGGCTTCCGCAACCGGATATCGTGCTCCTGCTCGACATCCCTCCAGAGAAGGCCCGTCAACTGATGGAGAAGAGGGAGGAGAAGGACGTTCTGGAACAGGACCTCGAGTTCCAGAGGACGGTCGCGGAGAGGTACAGGAAACTGGCTGGGGAGAACGACTGGGAGGTCATACAGGCGGTCGAGGACGGCGATATGAGGACAAGAGACGATATAGCTGAAGAGATCTGGGAGAAGGTCGAAAAGGTTCTCTAGCGCTTCTCCGCTATCTCTGATTTTCCTGGAGGAAGTGCACGTACCACCGCGTCCAGGTCGAGACTGGAACCGGTGACCTCGTCCAGATGGCTCTTCACCTCCTTCGCCACGTCACTCGGCTTCTCTCTACCCTGTTTCAGGACGACGTAGTGGTCGCAGTGTTCCGCTATCGCTTCTTCAGGACCGCCCATGGGAACGTAACTACCTTCGCGCTCGTACGCGCCTACCACGGCT
>JALIDP010000009.1 GCA_022865215.1 Candidatus Nanohalarchaeota archaeon QJJ-7
TCTCACCGGGTTCCAGCAGAAAGTTCAGGAATGCGGAATCTCTTCCGTTCCTGAGGACCGCGCTCTCGAGACCAGCTTCTTCAAGCACGTCACAGATCCTCGAGCTACGGGCATCTTCCACGACCCCGACCGGCCTTGCATCCTCCTTTCCAGAGGAATACAGCTCCCTGTATCTCTCTATAAGTTCCTCGTACCGCTCGAACAGTTCCGAGTCCACTGACGGCCTGTCCCCTGGTTGTGGAACAAGAGAACCGTCCAGGAGGAGAAGATCTGTCTCTTCCGCAGCTGTCTCTGCGACTGATATTTCTGCTTCCAGTCTCAACAGGGACGCGAGCCTTTCTGCTGTCCTGCGGTCCATGTTATCTGGAAAATAATCGGTCTCGAGGGAAGGGTTCTTGCCTGGTATGTAGCTGGATGATTCCAGAGAACCTTCTGAATACTGGAACACAGCAGCTACTGCCCTCCTTATGTAGACGTCTACTCCATGGAACTCTTTCTGAGAGATACCGCCGTCCACCCCTCCAACGTTCAAATCTTCGCCTGGTTCTCTGCTGACTTCTTGGATAAAACCCGTCTCCCGCCCAGGAAAGCTTGAGTTGGATAGCTCTTCCCGTAATCTCTCGGCTTCTTCCATCCTCTCTTCCTCTCTTTCCTTTATCTCTTCGACCACGGAGTCGATGTCCATGTAGTGGGAACTGTGTTGGAGGTTTATTACTCTGGGTAGATGAAGGGCTGGACAGGTATATAAAATTTCAGAGATTGGGTTTTCCGTGCTTAGTAACCTCGATAAAATTCTAGAGGAGGCTTGAACCGGATGGCAGAACAAGAGACCGAGGCCGGCGAAGCTTCCGAGGATCAGCTCCAGTGTCCCGGGTGTTCATCGACAGATCTCAGTAATCATGACTCTGGAGGAGAGGTTCTCTGCAATTGCTGCGGGCTTGTCATCGATGAGAACATGGTAGATGATTCCCCTGAATGGAGGGCTTTCACTCAGGAGGGGAAAGAGAAGAAGGCGAGGGCGGGAGAGCCACTCACCTACAAGAAGCACGACATGGGGGTTTCCACCGAGATAGGGAAGGGTTCCGGTGAGTTATACAAGGTATCGGGGAGGAAACGTGCACAGTATTACAGGATGAGGAAGTGGCATAACCGTTTGACAAAATCGAAGGACAGGAATCTAGGTTTTGCCCTTTCTGAGCTGAACCGGCTTGTATCTCAACTGAACCTGGCCGAATCGGTGCACGAGGAGGTAGCCCGTTTGTACGAGAAGGCTGTCGATGAAGGACTGGTCCGCGGGAGATCGATGGAATCTATAATAACAGCACTGGTGTATACTGTTGCAAGAAAACAGAACACACCGAGAACCCTGGATGAGATAGCTGATGCTTCAGGACTGGAGAAGAGAAAGATAGGTAGAGCTTACAGGTACGCGGCAAGAGAGCTTGACCTGGATATAATGCCGGCGCGTCCCAAGGACTATCTTCCGAGGTTCGCAGGCGAGATGAGGCTTTCAGGAGAGGTCCAGGCCAGGGCGAGAAAGATAATCAAACGGGCACGTGATGATGATCTCCTTTCAGGTAAAGGTCCTACAGGCGTTGCTGCAGCCGCGCTATACATAGCCGCAGTTCTAGAAGAGGAGAAGAGAACGCAGAGGGAGGTGGCGGACACGGTCGGGGTGACAGAGGTCACTATAAGGAACCGTTACAAGGAACTGGTCGAAGAGCTGGGACTGGCCCAGACTCTCGAGGAGAAGGATCGCTGAGTAGAGATCTTATAAAGCTGCTTTTTCTGCTTCTTCCTTTTCAATGATATCACTGAGAACAGTTTCTTTTATCTCCTCCGATCCTTCACCGTAGTCCTTCTTTCCGGCGCGCTTCCGGAGCCCTGTCTTCTTTTTCAGGAGACGGGTGAACCTCTTCTTCTTGAGTCTTCTCCAGGTCAGAGGCTTGAGCTCCTTGGCCTTCTTACGGAACCGTTTGAATCCTCCCATAATGGAGTTTCAGGGTCTCAACCAGGGACTCCTGCCGTGGCAAGAACCCTGTCCTAACTGCTGGGTGAATACTCGACACTGCCTTCCCCGGCCCGGGACGTTTAGAAGCCAAATCTTATATTGCTGTTGTTTCTATCGCTTCTCTGATCTCTTCGATAGGAGCATCGGTCCGGAACCCCTGGGGCGAGAAGTGGGTCTGGGATGCGCGGAAACCTCTCTCTCTCACCGCCTCCAGGAGCTTTTTCCGTTCGGGTGCCTGAACCCCTATCGATGAGGCTATCTCGTGGCTTTCATAGAACGGAGTCGATATATCAGCCTCTTTCTGTAATTTTTCTATCAACTGTTCGGCCTCTGTATAACCCTGTGAATCCAGTCGTTCCCTCACACCTCCAGCGAACTCATCATCGGCTAGTTTTCCGGTCCAAAGTGGTCCAGCCTTCTCCACAGTTCCCCCGCATGCAGAGCATTGCTCAACGTCCTCATAAGCTCTCCACCTGCATTCCCTACAGAAACTGAGGTAGCCTATATCATCCAGCATCCGGTTACACTGTTTCTTTGATTCTTCTACCGTTCCGAAAACACGTGAATAGTGCTGCTCGTGCCAGGCGAGGACGGGTTCGAATGCGCGGTCGTAGCGGGAGAAGGCCCTGAAGGTCTCCTTTATCAAGATCCTGATTCCGAGCTCGTGTCCGAACTCGACCTTGAGCGGACGGGAACTGTATCTCCGTTCACAGACCTTTGGATAGCTCCCGTAAAGAGGGCCGAGATCGGTCGCGGTGAAACCTGCAGCTGACTCGTGTCTCAGTGAGCGGGCAGTTGAGTCTAGATATAGAGTGGGGGAACCGAAAGGGTCGATGTCTACATAATCTAGAGAGCGGAAGTTCTCTGTCAGTAACAGGTTGGCGTCCTTCTGTGTAACTGCAGCCCTCTCTCCAAGCCCGTTCAGTTCCAAGTTCTTCTGTATATTTTCAACCGCCTCGGGCTTGATATCGTTAATCAGAACTTCTTCAAGTCCGTCCACCTCGTTGAGGTATCGGAGGCCTCGGACTCCTGAAGCAGACAGAGCGTCGCATACTTTCAGTTCTTCGCCACTCCTCTCCTGGTACTCGGCGAGCGAGGCGACTGAGATGTCCCGATTAACGATCATGTCCTCGTTGTAGAAGACTTCAGAATCGGTGGTGGGCTCCTCTTCAGGTTCCAGCTCGAGTTCCACGCCTCGTTCTTCCATGGAAAGTGAAGGGGAACGAACATTCTTTATTCTTCAGATTCCTTTTCCGCGCTCTCCTTCGCCTTCTCGTAGTCCTCGATGTCGATATCTCCTGGACCTTCCACGTCCTCGTCAACATCGACGTCGACGTCTTCCTCCTCCTTCATCTGTTTCAGATCCTCACCTATGGATGAGACGAAGTCCCGGGTTCTTGCCCTGAGATCCTGGAGATCTTCCTCATCTACGTCTTCCAGCTCCCTTTCCTTTATCTGCTCCACGACCTCCTCCCATTCGGGAAAGAGATCCATGTCCTCGTCCGAAAGGTCGAGATGTTCGCTTACGACGTCCGGTAGGTCTTCTTTATCTTCTGGTGGTTCCACGTCCCTCGACTTCAGTGCGGCGACGTTTGCCTTCAGGAAGCTCTTGTAATCTTTGATCACCTGTTGAACCTTCTTCTGTCCGCCCATCTCTCCTACCAGTTCGTGCATCCTGCGGATGAACTCGTCTGTCTTCTCCATCATTTCTTCCAGTTCTTCGGCTGAAACCTCCTCAGGATGCTTCTCACCTTTGTCTGCGAACTCTGCTATATCTCTCGCGTGTTCCGCATATTTTTCCTCCAGCCTGTCCTCTTCTATAAAGAGCTTCTCCAGCGCGTCACCCACGTCCTGCTTCTCCGGAGGCATCTCCCCGAGGAGCATGACCGGGGCCTGTCCCGCGTTAGCCATCGCCTGCTCCAATTTGAACGGGATCGAACTCTTCACTTCCTTCTCTGCTTTCTTGTAACCGGAAGCTGCGAGCTTCAGTCTCTTCTGGACCGCTTCCCTCGAACTCTGGATCTTTCCACGTTCCAGCATCCTCTTTGCTGGAGCAAATATACCAACATCGTAGACGGTCTCGCCGTTCCTCAGTACGGAAACCATGAGCGGTTCACCCTTCCTGATGGAATCCCAGAACTCTGTGAGGAATGATAGGTACTGTATCGTTATCTTGTCATCGACCTCCTTCGCGAGGTCGGTCACCTTCTTCCGTATCTTGTCCTTCGCTTCCTTCGGCACGTCCTGCCCGAGCTTCGTATCGTCGAGAACCACGAACGTGTCGATGTCGGACTCGTGAGTGTGTTCGCCACGGGAAACTGACCCGTAGACAGCGACGCATTTCACCTTGTCCTCGAGTTTCTCCACAAGCTTATCAGAGAACTCTTCGACCTTCTCCCGTCTCCTTTCCGCGCTTTTCTCCTGTGCCTCGACCAGCTTATCTTTATCTGCCATGTTCAATCCCCTTCTCTACAGCTTTAAAAACGTATCTCTATTTGCCACCATGTGGTAGTTACCTGTATTCTTCTCCTTCCCAGTCCTCCGGTCTGGTACCTGCCTCGGTCGCGACCTGTCCCATCCAGGTGTAACCACCTTCTGGAGCTTCAAGCAGGTCATCAAGCGGGTCCAGCGCGTGCTGATGGATCTCCTGCCACTCGTGCTGTACTTCTGTATCCGTAACCCCGAAGAACTTCTGGATGAGGTATTCCTCCAGGCCTTCCGGCTTGTCTTTGTTGATAATCTTTGCTGCTCCTTTCCCTTCCAGTTGTCCTGGTTCGATCCCGTGCTCTATCATGTTGAGGATGAGACGGAGCATATAAAGCGTCTCGTCCTTCTCGCTCCCGATCTCGTACATGATAACGGTAGGGAGTTCAGGATCTGTAGTCATCCCTTTCTCTACCAGCTTGTGGATGTAATTGTATACACGTGTGTCCCCTCTCCTGACAGGTCCGTGCTGGTGACCCTCCTCGGTGATGTACGGATGGGTAACGTGATTGATCATTATGTACTTTCCATCTCCCTCCTCCAGCCCCTTGTAGTTCTCCTTCTCCTGCATCTCCTCGTCCGGGTCGATCACCCATATAGGGTCTACCTTCTGGCTCGCGATGTGCTCCATGTCGATGGTGATGCGGGTACGATCGACAGATCTTTCCTCTACTTTACCGTCTTCTGTCTCCACTTCTACCGGGGTCTGGTTTATCGCCTTCACCACCTCTATCATGTCCTTCGGCTTCCAGATCCTCGCGTTCTCCGCAGGACCTGCCATGTGTGACTCGAAGCTCCAGTACATATCAGCCTGCTCCAGCATGTTCATCAGGTTCTTCTCGACCTCGTACCCAGGGATTTCCTGAGTGAAGTGTCCCCAGACGTAGGCGCCTGTGGCCGCCGCTACTATATCTTCCTCTGTCCTCGGTTCGTTCAGCCCATTCCGTATCTCCTTGGTGAGACCCTCTATATCTTTTGTTGTTATACCAGTGATGTTCTCCCATATCTGAACGACTTGATCGTCCTGTGCATGGGGCATCCACATCGGGATTACGTGGCGGAAGAGGGTGCTCTCCTTGTATATCTCTTGCTGTATCGAACGCAGACCGATTACCGTCTCCATAGCCTCTCGATCCCCAACAACCGCTTCTTTAGCTAGTTTGTAAGCTTCTTCCTCCGCTTCCTTCTCCGCCTCGGCCTCCAGTTCCCGCACTCTTTCCCTCTCCATCTCAGGAAAGGCAACCTCAGGCTCTTCTTCCCGCGGATCTCGGGGTTCCGGCTGCACCTGCTGTGCGGCCCTCCGGATACCTGCTATGCCCAGAGCGTTGTAGTTCTGAACGCGATAGTCCTCTTCTTCCCCCCTTTGAGGGAGTACTCCCTCTGAAATGAGTTTGTCGAGGAGGTTCTTCCGCTGTAGATCTTGAAAGTCCCCTAGGAGATCCAGCTCATCGAGCACAAACTGGAGAACTCTTCTCTCAACTTTCAGGATTTCCGGAACTATGTACCCCTCCCAAATCTGTTCTCTCGCCTCCTCAGTCTCGAAGATATCGCTCTCCGTAATCTCCTCCCCGTAAGGACCGACTGATACGTCCTGCGCCAGCCGCTCTTCCTCCGCCGGAAACTGCGCCACTGCCATGTGCCCATTGATGGCGTAGAGGCGCGGATGACCGTTTTCATCTTCTTCTTCACCTTCCTTCTCGAGCTCCTCTCGGAAGTTCCGGATAGATTTCAGTAACTTGACCGTGTACTCGTGGGCGGAGTCGAACCCGTTACCCCTACCCCGCCGGTAACTCATACCGTAAGCCATGCTCGTAGAGCTGTGAATATTGTAATGGAGGTTCAACTGTCGCGAAAGGTTGAGGAGCATGTCCTCGTCCATGACGAGCTGTGCCGGGTTCTCGATCAACAGTTCGACGAAGTTCGCCCCCTGCTGAGACGCCCACCCGGCCCTCCTCCCTATCTGTTTAGGGATCTCTTCCGTCACAGCCTTCCCGGAAGAGACTGCGACGATGTAGTTCAGGTCTCTAACCTTCTCGTCCTCTCCTTCTTCAGAAGTGAAGCTCTCCACGAACCTCCTCTTGAGCTTTCTCGCCTTCTTCGAGATGGTGTAGGGTTCTGGCCATTCGACCATTATTTCATCACGTACAGATCGTTGTCGTACTTGTAATCCAGGTAGAACTGTGTGGGGAAGTACGGTCCGAGCAGCTCCCTCCTGAGTTCTTCAGGGTCCTCGTGATAGAAGTCATCGGTGAACCCGAAGAACCTCTTGACCCGGTTCGACACTCTATCTACGAACGATGGCCTCATACGGTCTATCAGTTCCAGCTCTATCTCCTGTAGAGCATCTTCTGTGGAGGCGTTCTCTATCCTATCCTCTTCTTCCTCTGTAAGGACACCACCGTACATCTCTCTGATATTATCCTTCCGGCTGTCCAGTTCTCCCGCCTCCCCGATATACCTCTGGATATAGTTCTGTACCTCGTTGACACGGGCATCCTCCTGCGGCTTGAAGATCTCCTCGTAAACGTGCTTACAGACAGTTATCTCCATGAACCCCATGGAAAGGATCACCAGTCCCTGTCCTGCCGCCTGTGGCTGCTCCAGTCCGGCTCCAACGATGTGCAGGGGTTCGAAACTGACCACGTCGTAGTACTTGCCGCTTTCCTCTCCAGGACTGCGGTCCATCTTCGCTAAGGTTTTCATCTGCCGGTACATGTTCGCATAGCCGTGAGGTGTCAACCACTGAACCGCCTGCCCGACCTCTAGTTCTTCCTCGAATTGGCCTTCTGGCTGTATCCTCTTCATATCTTCAACGTATGGTTTTAACCATTCCTGCGTCTGTTCGATGGAGGTCTCCACCGAGTTTATCTGTCTCCTCACGTCTCTCAGCCGGGACTCGACAGCTGTCCGGAACTGGTCCTTCCACTGCTGGTATAACTTCCACTTCTTCCGAAGTACTGCCTTCTCGTTCTCCGGCAGGTCCTTCAGAGGCCCATCTTCCATATCGTCCAATCCGCTCATCTGGTAGAAGTCCGCGGTTATCGAGGGAAAGACGTTGTTCGCCTGCATCTGGAGGATAGAATGTCTACCTGTATGCTGGTCGACGAGGTCGACGAAGTCCGCCTTCAACTCGTCCTCGTAGCCGCCCCCTTCACCTTTATCGTCCTCTGATGCCTCGAAGTGTGCCATCCTCTCCTCCAAACGCCGCAGATCGTGCTCCAGCAGTTGTTTCTGCTCGTAGAGGTCCTGTAAATTGGATAGAACACGGTTGATCTGCTGCTCGGCCTGCTGACGCCTCTGCATGTACTCCTGATGAACCTGAGACTGGGGAGAGGTACGGATCCAGTCCTTCACTGTTACCTGATCATCGTACCGGTAATGAGTGGAAATCTTATCTACGGAAGTCAGGTGGGCCAATATGTCGAAACCCTGGCCTATATCCGCTATGGAGATCTTCCGATGTTTCTTCTTTTCCATTATCGGTGCCTGTTCGTCCGGACCTCCTGGTAGGATATAGGGTTCTCCGCCTGGTTGATTTTCCCTCAGTAGTTCTTCAGCAGCTTCTGCCCCCTCTTTTCCTCCACCGTTTTTCCTGATGTATTCTCTCAGATCCCAGATGCTATCTATAGAATTTCCTTCTCCATCCTCGAGGCCGCCACCATGCCATCGCTTATCAACCGGGTAGCAGCCGTGTTGGCAGTATCCTTTCCCCATTTTGGATCCCCGTAACCTTATTAAGGCGCTACAGAAACAATTCTTTAGAGGACATTTAAAGCTGTTGTAGGTGGAAAAATGGGAGTTCTAGATTCGATAAAAGGTATGTTCGGAGGCGGCTCGGAAAGATCCCGGCCTCCTGAAAACAGGTTGAGACAGCCCCCCGGAAGAGATAATCCTCCAGGAGGTCCGGAAGCAGGTCCTGGTCCGGAACCTGGCAGAGAATCTGGAGGTCTAAAACGGTCTGGAGGAGCTGAAAGAGGTGATAGAGGCTCCGCCCCGAATGAAGGACCTGGTAGGAGTGGAAATCCGGAACCGCCACGAAGAGAAACTCCTGCAAGTGAGGGGCCGAACCCTAGGAGGGAGGACCGTAGTTCTACTCTAGATGTTGACAGAGAATCTTCCAACCCGCCTACACCGGGCCAGGACCCTAGCAAAGACCTGGATTTCGAACCTTCAGGAGGCTCTCGGGCCAGCACAGATAGAAGCGGTAATCCGTCGTCTCCAGCACCACCGAGCGACCGTAGAGAAGAAAAGAGTCGTGGTCCAGATAGACGGGATGAAACTCCTGGACCCGATATGCCTGACCGGCCTGGTGATTACAACACCGACCTTCCGGAACCACGGGAGAGCGAGGACAGGATAGACAAGATAGAACAGCAGAACCAGAGGATAATCGACCTCCTGGAGGACATAAGGGACCGGATGGGAACGGAAGGAGGTAGGAGGTGAGTCTTATGGGTCTCTTCGATAAGATCAAGGGAAACGAAGAAGAGGTCGAACTCAAGCCTTCCCAGAGGGAAAGAGACTATAGATTCGGTGAGGAAGAGATGGAAGAAGACAGAGAAGACGATGACGAGTTCCTCCTCCCGGGCATGAAGTCTGCCGAGGACAGTTCCGACTCATCCAGTTCAAAGAAGTCCCCGAAGACGAGGAAGAGGAAAGATGACAGGATGGAGAGACTTATAGAACAGAACGAGAGGATAATCGAGCTGCTGGAGGACATGGCCGGTACAGAATCTGAATCGGAAGGACAGAATATGGATACAGTCCTGTAGTGATACTATGGCTTTTTATGACTCAGTGAAAGAAGATGTACGTAAAGAGGAAGGTTCCTCTGAGGACGAAGAAGAATCAGAAGGTGATAACATGGGATTCGAACAGTTGAAGGAGAACGCGGACGAGAGAGAAGACCCTGAGGAAGCTGCAGAATCAGGTTCAGGATCAGATATAGAGATAGTTGGAGAGGACGACATTTCCGAACCCGAAAATGAATCTGATGGTGCTGGTGGGAACTCCTCTGGGACTTCGGAGGACTCCGAAGATGACCAGAAAAAATCTATGGCTGCTGGAGAACCGAGCGGAACGGTTGAAAGGGAGGAAGAAGAGGAATTCAGTGGGGACGCGGTCGAGATCCTCCAGAGGATAGAGGAGCAGAACCAGGAGATGCTCGATGTCCTCCGCGGGATAAAACGGAGCCTTGAATGACTATGCTGTTCAAAAAGCTGAAGAAAGGTCTGAGGAAGAACAACATAGCTGTATTCATGGACGGCCCTAACGTTCTCAGGAACGAGTTCGATCTTGACCTGGACGATTTCAGGGAGAGACTGGAAGAAGACGGTACCATAACCGTTGCAAAGGTATTCCTGAACCAGTACGCATCCGAGAAGCTGATCGAAGCGGTCGTATCACAGGGTTTCGAACCGGTACTTGGGGTGGGAGAGGTGGAAGAGGAGGAGAGTGACGTTGACGTCTACATGTCCTCGGCGGCGATGGAGGCGGTTTTCTCCGAAGATATAGATACCATAGTACTGGTGACGCGGGACGCGGACTTCCTGCCTGTAGTGCAGAAGGCGAAGGAGAAAGGGAAGAACGTGATAGTCGCCGGGATGGAACCAGGTTTCTCAGTCGCTCTGAAGAACGCTGCAGACTCCGTGATGCTTCTCTAGTCTCAGAAGGAGACCCTCTTATAATCTTGAAGTCTTTTTCCAGATGTTTCTGTAAGGTGTCTAGGAAGAGTATATTGTAGCAATAACAGATCTCTCCTCTATATCATCACTTCAACAGTCGAACCATCTTCCCTCCGTTCCAGTATTTGCCCGTAAGAAAACATAGGACGACCTATCAATTGATCCTGTACCTCAGGATGGCTGCGATCCCTCCCATGTTCTTCAGTCTCTTCCCCTCCTTCGAATCAGGTGAGATCCTGTGGACCTCGGTGTCCATCTGCTCCGCTTTCTCCTTTACGACCTCGACCAGACCTCGCTGATCGACTATATCCGGATCAGAACCGTCATCACACTGTAGACCTTCCAGATCGGACCGGTCCACGTACTCTACCTCATCCTCCTCCCCGCATTTGTACGTCACCTCTACCATGTCCACATCTTCTGATATGAGTACTTTATCGACTGCACCCATGTTCAGCGCCTTCGCGACCTCTTCCAGCCCGTACGTGGAAAGCCCGTTCTCCTCCTTGAGGTTCGTCAGGAACTCCTTGACAAGCTCCTGTTCCCTGATGGCCTGGGACTCCTCTATCACGTCCTCCGACTTTTCCATAAGCTCATGTAGGCCTTCCTCTCCGGAGTAGTTGGTGTCCTTCCGGGCTATGATAGCGTCCTCCAGGCTCCGATGGAGATAGTCCTTGTCGATCAGATCGTCTTTCGCGAACCCTGGCCCCCCGATGATAATCCCGAGCAGCTCTCCCTCCCTTGCCTTGTCGAAGAATGCCTTTTTTGCGGCCTCAGCGACCTGATTAAGGAAAGTGTCGTAAAGGTTCTCACGTATCCTTTCGAACCTCTGCTGCGACTGGCCCCCTGCCTTCGTCTTCCCTGGCACGTTCGAGCTCAGCGTCTGTTCAACTCTCAGGGTATTACCTTTCAGATACCCGATCGCTGCTTCACTCCTGTCAACCACCACTAGCCCGTAGATATCTGATTCAATGACGAGGTTCTCCAGTGGTTCGAGTACGAACTCCTTGTCGCACCGGTACCTCCTTGAACCCACCGGTTCTGGCGGGACGACCTCCCACATCTCGATTTCCGGGCGGCCTTCCTGTTCCGAGACGTTACCCGCAAAGAGAGCCACGCCTTTTTCCGGTGTTTCACCTACCTCTTTCAGTCTTCTCTGGATCTTGTCCAGAGCGGCCTGTACGTTCTTCCGTGTGGACTTCGACTTGATGTTCTCTGCCTCGGATTTCTCCTCAGTAAGAAAGTTGATGATCTCCGACATCTCGTAGCCCTCAGGGATGTAGAGCGATACTAGCTCGGTATTCCTGCCTCTGATCGATTCGAGTCTTTCGATCAGGTCTTCAAGCTCGTACCGGTCCATCTCTCCTGACATGGTAACACGTGAGAAAACCAGTATTATAAAGGGTCAAGCGTTAACGACCACGGTAACACTGTCTGTCTCCAGCATATCTCCGTCTCCCCTGTAAGTCCTCTCCTTACGTATATCGAACTCTTCAGGCTTCAATACCTCACCTGCGACGTTGAGATTCCCGTCTTCCAGTTCATAGCTTCCCTCGTCCAGGTCTGCTTCCATCTCAGAAACCTTCTCACCGTACTTGGGACCGACCTCTTCATATTCCAGCTTGATCTCAGTGATTTCCTCCTCCACATCCGGAGAACCTTCCTCTGCTTCTAGATTTCTGATATGCATAGCCTCCTTCACGACCTCTTCGAACCCGGATATGTCGGCGTAGATCTCTACCCTATCCAGCTCGTCCGTAGGAGCCATCTCGTTCTGGCTCTTGAACTTTCTCAGGGCGTGGATAGCATCCATAGCGTTCTCGCCGGATTCAAGGTCTGATTTAATACCTCTTGGTTCCGGCCAGTCTTCGCGGTGTATACTGGAATCGCTCGCTAACTCGTCGTCAGCTCGAACCGTATTCTCTTCCGAGAACCCGGTGTCATACATATCTTGCCAGATCTCTTCAGTTATATGGGAAAGGAAGGGGGCGAAAAGTTTCAGGAACGTTCGGTGCGCCTCCTTCAGCACGTACTCGGTCGACCGGTTCCGTCCGTCATGTAGCTTCTGCTTGGATATCTCGAGGTAGTTGTCGCAGAACGTATGCCAGAATGATTCGCGTAGACGGTCACGAGCTTTCGCGAACCCGTACTCCTCCATCTGGTCAGTGACGAACTCTACAGTCTCGTCAAGCTCAGCAAGCATCCATTCATCTATGGGGTCCAGTTCTTCAGGTCGTTCCAACTCTCCCTCGGGCGCCAGCTGTTCCACGAGCTTGGAAGCGTTCCAGAGCTTCCTCATCAGCTTTTGCCCGCCTCGGAGGTCGTTCTTGCTGAAGGGAAGGTCGTCTCCTACACTGCTTCCTGCGGACCAGTACCTCGCCGCATCGACCGGGAACTCCTCGAGGACTTCGTCAGGCGGTATGACGTTACCCTTGGACTTGGACATCTTCTCTCTGTTCTCGTCCAGCACCATACCGTTTATCATCACCTCGTTGAAAGGAACCTCTCCTGTATGCTCCAGGGACTTGACTACGGTGTGGAACAGCCAGAAGGAGATTATGTCATGGCCCTGAGGTCTCAGATCAATGGGGTAGAGCTCAGGACGTTCGATAGTGAACTGTTCCCTGTTACTGTCCCAGTCCCATCCCGCGTTGATGAGAGGGGTAAGTGAGCTCGTGGCCCAGGTGTCGAAAACATCTTCCTCGGGTTGGAAGGAACTTTTCCCGCATTCCGGGCATTCGTCAACCGGTGGGTCGTCCTGCAACGGGTCCACAGGTAATTGTTCCTTCTCCGCCAGGACCTCCTGGCCGCACTCTTCGCAGTACCACACCGGGAAGGGGATACCGAACTCTCTCTGTCTTGATATACACCAGTCCCACTGCAGACCTTCGATCCAGTGCCTGTAACGCGTGAACATCTTTTCCGGGTACCAGTCCATATCTTTACCCGCTTCTAGGTATTCCTCCTTCTTGTCCAGAAGCTCCACGTACCACTGCTCTGTCACCAGGAACTCGGTCGGTGTATCGCATCTCTCGTGAACCTGAACGGTATGCTCGACGGGTCTCCTGTCGAGTAGTAGATCTTCTGCTTCCAGGTCTTCCACCATCTCCTTCCTCGCTTCTCCAGTGGAAAGGCCCTCGTACTTGCCTGCTTTCTCTGTCATAGTACCTGACTCGTCGATAGCCACTCTCAGATCCAGGTCGTGCGCCTGGTACCATTCGATGTCCGTTTGGTCACCGAACGTGCAGCTCATCACGACACCGGAACCGGTCTCCATGTCCACTCTCTCGTCCTCCAGTATCGGAACTTCATGCCCGAAGAGCGGAACCTCTGCCTCCTTGCCAACGAGGTGCTGGTGCTCCCCGTCATCGGGATGCACGAAAACCGCAACGCACGCGGGTAACAGTTCAGGTCTCGTGGTGGATATCGTCACTCCTTCATCTCCCCCGACAATCGAGAACTCGATGTCGTTGAAATGAGAATGTTGATCCGAATCCTCGGTCTCCACCTGGCTTATCGCGGTCTCACATTCCGGGCACCAGATAGCAGGCGCCTGCTTCCTGTATTCCCTACCCTTCTCGTAAAGGTCGATGAAGGACAGCTGTGAGATCCTCTGAACCTGTGGCTCGATCGTCCTGTAACTCTGGGAGAGGTCCATTGAGAAACCCATGGACCGGACCTTGTCCTTGAACTCGTCTTCATACTTCTCGCTCACGTCCAGGACCTTGCTCCGGAAATCCGTCTTCTGGAAGTCCTGGTGCCGTATATCAAGGTCACGCTCCGTCAGTCTCTCCGTGGCGATCCCGTTGTTATCGTAGCCGAAAGGGAAGAAGACTGATTCGCCGCGCATACGTTTGAAACGGGCCATAAAGTCCTGCAGGGTGTCCCCGTAGACGTGACCCCAGTGGAGACTCCCAGAAACTGTCGGTGGAGGAGTGTCTATCGAGAAAACCTTCTCCTCCTCGTCCGCTCCAGGATAGCGGTATATATCCTCCTCGCTCCAGACCTCCTGCCACTTCTCCTCGATAACTTCAGGGTCGTATTCTCCTTCTGGCATTATGTGATATAACTTTGTGATTTGCGAGTTTTTTATGGTGTTGCCCAGCTGTAGACCAGGGAAAAATTGTTAAATTCTGGACAGGAATATCGACTAGGACTTGATGGATTTTTCCAGCCCCTTCTTCGGCTGATCCAGGTCGATCTCCATACCGTCCTCTGCCATGGCAAAGTCGACATCGGACCTCTCTTTTAGCCATTTCCCCTCTTCTTTGACTGAGCCGTGGATCATCGCGGCGCCGAAGTGCTGCATCACTCCGAATTCAGGTTCAACCTCTTCCAGTAACTTCGCTGCATCTTCCGTGCTAAGGTGCCCCTTCCACTCATGGTCGTGTGGCCGCATCATGTTGAGTATCAAGGCGTCAGAGCCCTGGAAGAAGTCCACAAGTCCGGGGAAGAACCCCGTGTCCGATACGAACCCGTACTCTCTCCCGCCCACACCCAGGGTGAACGCAACGGTTCTCGGGTCCGAATGCTCGGTCTCTAGACACCTCATCGTGAGATGACCGAGTTCCAGCTCCTTCCCGTCCTCCAGTAGTTTCATTTCTGGAACCAGTCTCTCGTGGTAGGGATCGAGTGCGGGTGGAACCCTCTCTCCGTAGGTCCCCTCCCCGTCTGTGTACTTCCCGGGTATGTCTGCTCCCTCCAGAACAGATTCCGCAGCAAGGAGTATTCCTTCTTCCCTGTCACCTCCTTTTGTCATCGCCTCTATAATCGCGTGCATGTCCCCCATATGGTCGAGGTGCGCATGCGTGACGATAAGAGCGTCCAGTTCCTCGAGCCCGATCCCGTCTTCCCTCGCCTGCAGGAGTGCTCCTGGGCCGGGGTCGATGTAGACCGAGAGATCCTCGTCCTGTAAGAACATCCCGCCCGTCCTCCTCAACTGTTCTATCATCGTGTACCGGCCGCCGCCGGTCCCGAGGAACTTGAGGTTCATGGTAAAAATTGGCCCTCGCTACTTTAATAGGGCTAACGGCCAGGAATCCAAAAATTTATAACTTGTATGTGGCAAAAGGTTAGGTGTCATGGAACCGGGAGATGTGTATAATCTCGCATTTATGGTAGAAGAGGGGGATATCACTACCCGGGAGTTCAGGCGTAGACTGAACGAATCAGAAGAATTCTATACTGATGGCAGAACTACTGATCCTCTGGTATACCGGGGTAGAGATACGGATACTACAGTAGAGTTCTATCTAACTGAGAGGAAAATTGAGGTCTATACCGGCGATATGGAGCGGTTCAGGGAGAGGGAGATGGAAGATGTGTCCGAGACCCCTCAATTGCCTGAACCTACACCGGAGGATAGTGAAGAAGATTTTTCTCATGTTATAACACGCCACCTAGATCTGGACGCTAACAGGTCCAAGGAAGTGGTGCAGTATCTGGAAGACGAATCTCTTGAGCATAGAAGTGAGGAGAAGAAAAGGGAATATTTGGGAGAGGGGTGGTCCGCAACGTTATACATGACAGAGGATATGGTCCACGGGCTAGAATTCTCCTGGGACGTAGAAAAGGCTGTCGAGCCATATGATGAGGTATTAGAGGATCTGGAAAAATATGGGGAGACGGTGGCGATCCGTATCGGGGAGGGTTCACAGTCCATGGCGGCCCAGGGTTCGGACTCTTTTGTCGATCTTGAAATGCGTAGATAGGGTATATCGGGGATAAACGACGTTATAAGTTGAATTTTCCTTTTTGAACCCTTTTCTACAGGACAAACCCCAAAACTTTATATGTGGCTATCTATAAGTAATAACATATGTACAAGAGATTGAATAAGGGGAAGGAAAACGTCGCAGATACCCTTGAAACCGGTATATGGTCCGACACGACGACAAAGCCCAACCGTTATAACCACTATGTTGAGGGGGTTATCCAGCTTGCCGATGAAGGTTATCTAGAGCCGGATCAGGAGTTGAAGGTTCTGGATATCGGTTCATCAACAGGGGAGGCGACACAGGGATTCGAGAAGGCCGTGGAATACAACACGGACCTGGAGGTCGAGACCGTGTCGTACGATGTAAACAGGTCTGCCTTGGAAAATAACCGTGCCGATCAGCGTTCCGATGGATACGTTCAGGGAATGACTCCTGACGTCAAGTCCGATGATCAAGTATTCCTCCCGTTCGCCGATGAGTCGTTCGATATCGTGCTCTCGAAGACTCTCCTCTCTCGCCTGAGCGGTGATCACCAGACCCGGGCGCTGCAAGAAATCAACAGGGTGCTGGACGATGAAGGTGTTGCCGCCGTCGAAATCGATCCGGAAGGAAAGCCCCGCACATATTCGGGGAAAGAACGTATCGTCAAAGCGCACTCATTCGACCGGGCTGCCCAGAAGTCGAACGACTTTAGCACCTATCCAATAGAGCTTGAAAGCTGGGATGAAGAGCTAGATCCAGGGACTGGAGGGGAACCTGAGTTGGAGACGAGTGACTCTGTTGAGCAACTAGGAAATCACTGCGATGATGCTGAAATTATTACAGATACGATGGATGCCAGTGAACAGCATGAGAGCTCCTACGATGGTGCGGTAATCCTGTGACCAGAGAAGAAACTATGAATAATGATACATCTCTCCCGGTCTGGCTGGACGAGATCGTTTCTATAGAGTACAGCGAGGACCTTGAACGAGAACAGCGCGCAAGTGTGGGAGAATACTTCTGGGAGATGGGAAACAAGTTCGACGACTTCGACACGTTCTACGAGCAGGTTGCCCGCGACTGGCCTGAGGAACCTTTGAACCCGGACCACCGAGCGCATTCACTGGAGAACTATCGGCAGGGAGACCCCTGGAACTGTCTGGGAAGAACGACGTTCCTGACTGCGCTGGCGGATATTGGTTTCGGGAAAACTATGGATATCGTTCTGGAATACACTGGGGACTGGGATCCGGAACGGGAGATGGTGCGGCAGAACAGGTCCCATATCCATCTAAAAGACCGGGACGGAACACAGTACGGTCCAAGCGCAACTTACGATTCGGATGATGAGTTTTACAGGACATCCCAGCACGACCCCGAGATACTACCACTGCTCTATCGGCTCAGTGAGGCCCATTACAAGGCGGAAAATGGAAATATAGATGAAGCTAGGGAGATTACAAGACAGGTCGAGGACTCTACGGTAAGCTCTGAATATATCGGAAGGAAGATCGCAGAGGTCAAGGAATTCGGCTACTGATTACCTGACTTCCGCCCCGTCACCGATAGCCGTCGAGGGCTCCAGCAGGACCACATCCTCACCATCGTCCGCGGCGAGCACCATGCACTCGCTCTTCTCTCCTCTCAGCTCGGAGGTCTCGAGGTTGTTGACAACCACGACGTTCTTTCCTTCAAGCTCTCCAGGTTCGTAGTGCTCGACAAGGCCTGCGACGCTCTGCTTGATATCCTCTCCGACATCGATCTGGAGGAGGTAGAGCTTGTCCGCGTTTGGATGCTCTTTCACCTCTGTGATCGTGGCGGTCCGGAGGTCCATCTCCTGGAACTCGTCGAAACTTATCTCGCTCATGGTATCATCTCCCTCGTCCACTACGTCCTCCACAGCTTCCGATAACTCCTCAGCCTCGACCTTCTCGAACAGGATCTCCCGTTCACCGAGTTCGTCTCCAGCAGTTAAAACCGTTTCCCTATCTATGAACCTCTTCAGCCTGTCTCTCCCGTCTACTAGTTCCTCACGTCCCAGCATCTCCCAGATATTTTCTGAAGCAGAGGGAGTGAAAGGATAGAACGTGATCGCGATAGCCTCCACGATCTCCAGCGACCTGTACAGCACCTCCTCTCTGTTCCCCTCATCGTTCCAAGGCTCTTCGTTCTGTAGAAACTCGTCTCCTAGACGGGCGATCTCCAGCGCTTTCTGCAACGCCTTCTTCGGGCTTTTCTCCTGTTCGAACGCCTCATCGTACTCCAATACGAGCTGTTCCAGTCTTTCCTTTACATCCATGAAGTCCTCCAGAGTCTCCGGCTCAGGTACTTCGTTCCCGAACCACTTCTCCGTGAGGGTCAACACCCGGTTCACGAAGTTGCCCACGTTATCGTTCAGCTCCCCGTTGATCTTCGACTCGAAATCCTTCCATGAGAAGCTGGTGTCGTGGTTCTCCGGGATTACGGAAGAGAGGTAGAACCTCCAGTAGTCCGCGGGTAGGAGCTCCAGTGCTTCTGCTGAGGAAAGTCCGTTTCCACGGCTCTTCGAGAACTGGACCTCGTCCGAAAGCAGGTACTGGTGGATGAACTCGTAGTCAGGAAGGTTGTACTCTTCCTCACCCGAACCGCCTATGAGCATGCTCGGAAAGATTATGGAGTGGAAGATGGTGTTGTCCTTCCCTATACTGTAGATAGTCCTCGCGGCCGAGTCCTTCCAGTAGTCCTTCCACCTCTCCTCCTCTCCTTTCGCATTGAAGTACTGCTGGGTTATCCCGAGGTAACCGATAGGAGCATCGAACCAGACGTACAGCACTTTATCCTCGTAGGTGTCGTCCAGTCCTTCGAGCTCTCTCCAGGGGACAGGGAAACCCCAGTCGATATCGCGCGTGATACAACGGTCTTCAAGCTCCTCGCCTATCAGGTTCGTGATCTCTTCAAGTTGGTTGTCCGGGACCGGCTGTTCCCCTTCCAGCCACTGTTTCAACTCTTCTTCAAACTTCCCCAGCTGTAAAAACAGGTTCTCGGTCGTCCTGAACTCTATCGCGGATTCCCCACAGATGGTGCAGTAGGGCTCCAGGATCTCTTCAGGTTCCATCAGGGTACCGCAGTCGTCGCACTGGTCTCCTCTTGCGAGGCCGCCACAGTCCGGACACTCGCCTTCGATGTACCTGTCCGGAAGGAAACGCTGGCAGTTCGTGCAGTAAGGCAGCTCCTGCTCTTTCTCAGTTATATATCCGTCCCTGTACAAATGCTTGAAAATATCTAACGTGCGTTCCTCGTTATATTCTGTATGGGTTCTACCGTACAGACTGAAATCAAGCTCGAAATCATGGAGGACTGATCCCACCTCCTCGTGCTGCCTGTCCGCGTGCTCTTTCGGTTCTTCTCCGGCTTCCAGTGCGGAGAGTTCCAGGGGGGTACCGTGCTCGTCGCTGCCGCAGATGAAAATGTTTTCGTGCCCTCTAAGGTCCAGGTAACGGTGATAGAGGTCCGCGGGCAGAAGCGAGCCCACGATGTTCCCGAGATGCGGGACTCCGTGGATGTATGGCAATGCGGAGGTTACCACTGTCCGCTCGCCTTCGATCTCAGAAAGCCTGTCTTCTTCGAATCTGACCACCTTAACCCGTGCTCTGTAATAGACTTTTAAAATCGTTTCTCGAAGCTTCCTGCATGAAACTGAACTTCGCGACCTCCAACTCGGGAAAGGTGAAAGACGCGCAGGAGATCCTTCAAGAGTTCGAGGTGAAACAGCTGGACCTGGAAGCGATCGAGCCCTGCGTGGATTCCCTATCACAGATATCCCGTTCGAAGGTGGAACAGGCGAAGGAGAAACTGGAAGAACCGGTGCACGTGTTCGCGGACGATTCAGGTCTCTTCGTGGAAACGCTGGACGGTTTTCCAGGAACTCATACCTCGCTGTTCGACGACAAAGTTGGCAAAGAGAACCTCCTCGAACTGGTAGATACAGGAACGGAAGCGGAGTTCAGGACAGCAGTTGCCCTGAGAACTCCTGAGGGACAGGTCGAGGTCTTTGAGGGTACAGTCTCCGGAACGCTTGTAGAACCCCGCGGCGACTCAGGCTTCGGTTACGACCCGATGTTCCTGCCGGATGGACACGATAAGACGTTCGCAGAAGACATGGAGTACAAGCACGAGGTCTCTCACAGGAACGAGGCATTAAAGAAGATGAGGGAGTGGCTGGAGGACGAGGTGTAAATACATGTCTGATAATATGCGGGAGAGGGTGAAGGAAGGGTACGAAGAGGCGGATTTTTCTTCCTCACAGCCCGATGAAACGACTATCGAGGATGACGCTGAGGAAATGTTTGATGCATTCCTCAAAAAATTGCCTGAAGAGGGTCACGTGGCAGACATGGGTTGCGGTACCGGCCGACCTTACGACCGGATACTTGTGGATGAAGGTTACGATGTAACGGGCGTGGATATAGCGGAAGTCAATATCCAGGCAGCCCGCGAACATGTCTCGGAGGCCCGGTTCATCCAGTCGGATTTTACCGATTTCGAGCCTGAAAGGAGTTTTGATGGTCTCCTGTGCCTTTTCGCGCTTTTCCACATACCCCGTGAAGAGCATCTGGAAACACTTGAAAAGTTCCGTGGAATGATTGTGGATGACGCACCTGCTCTCCTTACTCTGGGAACGGAAGATGTAGAACTTTTTGTTGACGAATTTGACGGCGCGGAGATGGAATGGAGCTTCTACGATGCGGAGACCAACCGAGAGATTCTGAAAGAGGCCGGGTTCGAGATACTGGAGACGGATATGATTCCTGACGACCGGGGAGACGGAGAACACCTCTGGGTCCTTGCCAGGGCCAGATAGTCTAGAGCTTCATCATTATCCGTTCGAACTCGCGGAACACGATGTTCGGTTTCTCGTGTGGTCCGGCATCGTTCAGGTCTTCCTCAGTGGAATTCCCTCCGAGAACAAGACCTGTCATGTAACCCATCCGGTTCCCGAGTACCATGTCGCTCCTCATGTTGTCGCCTATCACGATAGTGTTACCAGGCATCAGCTTCCATTCTGATTTCATTATCTGCCTGGCGTGTTCACTCGGCTTCCCGAGGACCTTGACCGTATCTACACCCGCGGCCAGTTTCACGTTCTCTGCTATCGAATACGCTCCTGGAAGGAGACGGTCACCAGCCCACCAGTAAGGGTCTACTGAGGTACACCAGAACTCTGCACCGTCACGTATCAGTTCGGCAGCCTTTGCAGCCTTCCAGTAGGAAAAGTTCCTGTCCACCCCGGCCACTACATGCTGCGCCATCTCGGAGTGTTCTATCCCTCGCTTCTTGAGTTCGTCCCTGAAACCCTCCTCTGCAACTGTATAAACCCGTCTAACATCCATCTCATCGAAGACCTCAGCGGCGATGTACGATACAGGTAGGACTCTCCCCGGCGAAGTATCGATTCCCAGCTTCGAAAGCTTCTCCGCGTATCCCTCTCTTCCCATAAGAGAGTTGTTAGTGAGGAAATATATGTCCTTCCCGCGGTCTCTGAGATCTTCTATAGTATCCTCCACACCGTGTCTCAACCTGTTCCACTGCCAAACTGTCCCGTCCAGGTCGAAAACAAAGTTTTCCACCTCTTTCAGTGTTCTCTCGTACGCCATATGTAGTAAGTCGAGTACCCGAATAAAAAACCTTCCCGTAATCACAGAAACTTGATAAACCGCTGGCACGAATCAACGGGTATGAGAGAAAACGTTGGAGACACCGACAGGATGGTTCGAGCGGCTCTAGGTGCGGTAATGGTGATCGCAGGCGCTCTGGGTTACCTCGGCTACATGCAGCTCGCTTTCGGTCCTGTGCCGCAGGCACTGGCTTCAATCATTGCGGTGGTCGTTGGTGCGGTACTGCTGATAACTGCAGCAACCCGCCAGTGCGCGATCTATTCCGCTCTCGACATGGACACAAACTAGGGCTCAAGCCCGAAGATTTCTGAAGCATTCTCGGTGGTAGCCTTTGCTACGTCTTCCGCTCCTTCTCCTTTGATCTCAGAAATTTTCTCCGCACTCTCTCCCACGTTCCACGGAGCGTTCCTATCCCCTTGGTAGAGGAAGGGAGCATCGGTCTCCAGGACTATCGAGTCCAACGGGACCGTCTCCACGATGTCCTGCACGCGGTTCGAGTAGAGGACCTGGGTCGAGACGCCTATGGTGTATCCACGTTCAACCGCTGCCTCTGCCAGTTCTGGAGAACCATTAAAGGTGTGGAGTATGACTTCAACGTCCTTCCCCTCCAGAATTTCCATAACTCTCTTCTCCGCGTCCCGCGTGTGGAGCACCACAGGCAGTTGCAGTTCTTCCGCGAGTTCCAGGAATCGTATAAATATCTCCTCCTGTTCTTCCCGCCACTTATCCTCTTGTACGTGGTGATAATCCAGGCCGATCTCTCCGATACCCACGATCCTGTCCTCGTTATCTCTTATCTGCTCCTCGATCCTGTCAACACTCTTATCCTCCTTGATGTAAGTAGGGTGAAAGCCGAGGGTCGCTTGTATAAAATCGTTCTCTTCCGCCAGTTCCAGGCTCGCCTCGTTTCTCTCCACGTTCGTCCCGGAATTGACGACCGCAACCATCTCCTCCCTGCAGCGTTCGATCACACTGCCCCGATCCCCGTCGTACTGGTCGAAATCCAGGTGTGCATGGGTGTCCACGAGCTGCATTAAAACCACTACCTCTTCTCCCTGTCCAGCTTGCTTCCAGTCGCTCCTTTCTGACCCTGGTACTTTGCGTCCTCCTTTTCACCGTAAGGAGTCTCTGCCTCCGAGGTCATGGTCTCGAACACGACCTGGCAGATCCTGTCTTCCGGATAAAGCTTCACTGGTGCGTTCCCGAGGTTCTGCATCTCCAGCGTTATCTGGCCCTCGAATCCGGGGTCCACGAACCCGGCAGTTGCGTGGACGACGATCCCCAGCCTCCCGTAACTGCTCCGTCCCTCGACACGCGCCACAAGGTTATCGGGAACATTCAGGTTTTCAAGAGAAGAACCGAGGATAAACTCGCCGGGATGGATTATCACTCCGTCCTCAGGCGAATGTTTCTCCTGTTCGATGTACTGCTTGTACTTCTCCATGTTCTTTGTGTCCACCATCTCGATCTTGCGCGTGTTGAGGATACCGAACGAATAACCGAGTCTTAGATCGATAGACGAGGGACCAACCTGAAGTTTCGGGTTCACCTCAGGCCCTTCGTCGACGTAAACTGCGTTTTCTTCATCTATAAGCTGCTCCAGGTCCTGGTCGGAGAGGATCGCCATACCGGTTACTTATCCGTTGTTCTTAAATTTCTGACTCAGAACCCTTGGACTTCCACCTGGAAGCTACTCGACTTCTGCAGCCTGTTCCTCAGGTGTGAAGCCAGTCTTGTGCGGGTCCAGGAGAACACGAGAGAGAAACCGATCAGGTCGGTAACGATACCTGGAGATACAAGGAGGATACCTCCCGCGGTCAGCAGGGCGCCTTCAACCACCGTCTGCCCGACCTCTGCTACCATCACCGCACGCTGTAACCGCCTGAGAACGTTCAACCCCTCTTTCCTCACCATCGACGCTCCGACGATACCGGTGAAGACGACTAGAAGAACGGTCTCCAGTAATCCGATTATCCCCGCTAGCTTGACGAGTATGAACATGTCTATCAACGGTAGTATGATGAACAAGAGGAAGAGGAGCGGGAGCATAGGAAGGTGTTGATGTTTCAAAAGTTTAACAACGTTCACTCTTATGGTTGAATATGCTGCTGGAGGACATCCGTTTTCTGGTGACTCAAGACGAGGAGAGGAGGATTCTTACCGATGTAGACCTTCTGGTAGAGGACGGGAGGATAGACGAGATAGGTGAGGATCTCTCAGCCCCGGGCGAGAGGATCGACTGCTCCGGTAAGGCTGTAATGCCCGGATTAGTTAACTCCCACACCCATGCCGCGATGACAGTATTCCGCGGGGTTTCGGACAGCAAACTCCTCCAGGGCTGGCTGGAAGAGGAGATACTTCCCCGTGAGGACCGGCTGGAAGGGGAGGACATATATTTCGGGACCCTGATGGGGATCGCGGAGATGCTCCTCACCGGTACGACCTGCTTCAACGATATGTACCTGATGGAAGGCGAGGTGGCGAGAGCTGTGGACCATGCGGGAGTGAGAGCGGTGCTGAGCTACGGGATGACTGACGAGCATGGTATGAGGGAACCGCTCGAGGAAGTGGAGAGGCTGATAACAGGGTATAAAGATCACGACCTCATCGAACCCGCCGTCGGACCTCACGCGCCCTACACCTGCTCCACTGAGTTCCTGCGGAAGGCGGGTGAGACGGCAGAAGAACACGACGTACCTCTCCACATCCACCTCTCCGAGACAGAGGAGGAAAACGAACGTATACTGGAGGCGGAAGGGAAAACCCCTGCAGAGTACCTCGACAGCCTAGGCCTTCTTGGCCCCCGGACCGTGGCAGCCCACTGCACCCACCTGAACGGTGCCGATATTGAGATACTGGAGGAGCGAGGTGCGGGTGTAGCCCACAACCCGGCCGCAAACCTCAAGCTCGGGTCAGGTATCGCCCCTGTTCCTGGGCTGGAGGGTGTCGATGTGGGGCTGGGGACGGACGGTATGGCATCGAACAATAACCATAACCTGTTCGAGGAGATGAAGTTCGCCTCTCTCGTGCAGAAGCTGGAGGACCCGAGAGAGATGAGTGCCCAGAAAGTCCTCGACATGGCGACCATCGACGGGGCGAGGGTGTTGGGCCTGGAGGACCGGATCGGGTCTCTGGAGGAGGGGAAAAGAGCCGATATCTTGACCGTGGAACTATCCTCACCCGAGTTGAGTCCTGTTAACAAGCCGGAAGACCTGATATCTCACCTGGTATTCTCTTTCTCGGGAAACGTCTCCGATACGATGGTCGAGGGCGACCTCAAGGTCAGGGACGGCGAGCTCACTGAACTGGATATCGACGAGATTAGGGGAGAAGTGGAGGACAGGAGAGGGCGGATAGATGGGGAGAGTGCTTAGTTCATGGGAAACCGAGTGCTAGTTGACCGGCTGAAGAGGAAAGGAGTTCTCGAGTCGGAGCGGGTCATCGACGCCTTCCTGGACGTTCCACGAGAGGATTTCGTTCCAACAGACGTGAAGGATAAAGCGTACGAGGACCGGCCTCTTTCTATCGGTGAGGGCCAGACCATCTCCGCACCGCACATGGTCGCGGTGATGACCGAGGAACTGGAGCCGGAAGAAGATGATAAAGTGCTGGAGATCGGTACCGGGAGCGGGTACCAGGCTGCGATCCTCTCGAGGCTGGTTGATGAACTGATAACGACCGAGATAGTCCCTGAACTGGCTGAGGGCGCTCGAAGACGACTATCCGATTACGAGGACGTTAAAGTGGTGGAAGCCGACGGTTCGATTGGTTACGAAAAGGAGGCGCCCTATGACAAAATCCTCTACACTGCCGCCGCCCCTGAGATCGCGCCTGAGGTCTTCGACCAGTTGAAGGAAGGTGGAAGACTGGTAGCGCCCGTGGAGAGCGGGTTCGGTCAACGTTTGAAGGTCTACCGGAGGAAAGATAGCGATATCGATGAGGAAGCGAAGAGCAGTGTCAGGTTTGTACCGCTGACAGGAGAGGCCGGGAAGAATACTGAATAAGTTGTTTAATAAGACTATAGTCAAAGTGGGCGATGTGGAATCTACGATGCTAGATGAAATGACTACAAGACAGAGGTACGGGCTTGTTGTGACTGCTGTAGTCCTTCTAGCTGTCGGGTTCGGTGCGGGCGCTGTGTTCAACGGGGGAACGCTGACCGGGAACCTCGTCGCAGACGGCGACACTGCATCAGAGGACGAGATCCGGCAGTCAGTACAGGAGTTGATGGACCAGCAGATGCAGAGCCAACAGCAGCAGTTCCAGATGATGGCTCAACAGAGCGAGAATCTATCGGTAGACGATCTTTCGATGGACGCGACAGTCACTGACGTTTCCGCGTCTGAATTCGGCTCACTCTACAGAGTTACTGTCTCCATAGAGGGACAGGCTCCTGGTCAGATGGGAAGGATTCAGCAGATAGATGAAGAGCAGGAGATGTTCATCTCCAGTGATGGACGTTACCTGTTCCAGCCACCTACCGACCTTGAACAGCCGCAGCAAGCACCACAGTAAAGAGAAGATACGGGCAGCATCCTGAACTGTCCGTTTTCTTTTTTCTTTTCACCTTTAGAACTACTGTTCGATTTCTGACGAACGATCTCCCTTCTGTATTTAAATCAGGGTACCTTCTTTTACATCTATGAAAAAGATATCCGTTGTCGCAGTCATCCTGCTGGCGCTTATGGCAACTACCGTTGTAGCACAGGAAGGAGGTACCGCAACACAGGAGGGCGAAAGTAGCGACGGTTCCGAATGGACCCTCAATGTGACGAAGACAGGCGCCAGTTGCTGGTCCGGGAACCATTCAGAACAGCTCAGTGGTGTCAGTTACGGAGGAGAGGACAGCATGGGCGGGGAACGCGCCGTTACGTTTACAGGGGCGATCGAAACAGGTACGCCCTGCCACGAGATCGCCGGGACGGATATAGAAAAAGACGATGATGTATACACTCTCGACATCGTCACGAACCAGTCCGAAGGTATGTGCGTGCAGTGTGTCGGCGCGGTCACGTACGAGGCCACTTTCTCCGCGGATCAGGCCTATCGGCTGAAGGTTCTACAGGACGGAGAGCACGTCCAGGATCTTGATTATCCTGGCTACGAACCTGGAGACCCTTCCGAACCTCAGAAGAACGTCCTCGAACGGTTGATAGACTGGGTACAGGGACTGTTCTGAATCAGGATAAAGAGATCTGGGGCGCCCGGATTTGAACTTGAAAACCTGCGGTTTTTCTGCTGGTTCAAATCAGAGGGTGAAACCTCCGGAGGATGGGGGCACCCGGATTTGAACCGGGGTCAACCGCTTTCTCCCAGGGTTCCGGTAGATCATCGACCTCTCGGTCTCAGCCCTCCAGTACGTAAGAAGATCCCTTCTTCTCCCTCAGTTGCTCGAAACTGTATGGACCCGAGCGGAGCGAGGGTGGAACCTGATGGTCCCTGCAAAGGAAGGGTCTCCTTTCCGGCTGGAGGCGGTTAGGATGCCGGACTACCCTATGCCCCCCTTGGGAAAGAGCCTGCCGAGGGAACTATTTAAAACATCAAGTGGCTGTCTCCACTCTTTCAAGGATCTGGTCCTCTATATCCTGGAAGAACCCGGATACCTGGGAGACTATAGGTTCTGTACGGTCTTCCACAAAGTAGATGATACCGAGAGCCAGAACTGCTGCAACGCCCGCACCTGCTATGTCCAGGGGAAAGTGTTCTCCCACGTAGATCCTGGCGAATCCTGTGATAATTCCCAACCCGAGGAGGGAACTCCCCAGTTTCTTATGGCCCCTGAGGTAGAAACCTGCAGCCACTGCAAGCATCAGAGTGGCGTGCTGGCTTGGGAAAGCGTTCTCGGCTGCTGAACCCGTCACCAGCGTATCGTACATCGTGAAAGGAGATTTATGGTGATAGAAGAGCCCCATGCCGTAGGAAACAGCAAGTCCTGTCAGGGATGTTGCGAATGCGTAGATAGAGTCCTCCTTCCCTTCCTGACCCCTGAACCATAGGTATATCAGGGATAGAGGAACTGCCAGGATAAGGAGTTCGGCCGCGTACAACATAGACTGATCGATGATAGCGTTTCCTGTCATACTCTGGACGGCTGTGAAGATAGTCGTATCAAGTGTCATGCTCTCCTTAACGAAAACTCTATTTAAGACATTTTTGGGTATACCTGCCCCCTATTGAGAAAATAAAAAGACGGAAGAAAAGGTTTAGAATCGCTTTGAATACCGACAGAAGCCCTAGAGGACTTCGATGTCAGTTGCTCGGGGGCCTCGGTCTCCTTCTTCAACGTCGAATTCGACTTCGGCACCTTCTTCGATCGAGTCCTGATCGATGTCGTCCAGATGGAAGAAAACGTCGTCTTCAGCATCTTCAGACTCGATGAAGCCGTACTTCTTCCGATCATGGAAGAAAGCAACAGTTCCGTTCACAGTGTAACACCTCCGTTCAGTAAACCCGAGAGTGGGACGAACCTTTATAAAGAGGGTACAAAATCCGGCTTTTAAGAAGAATGAATGGAAATTCCACTCATGCATCAGATCGGAAAGGGGGCTGTGCTCTTCTTGCTCCTGTTATCGGTTGCAGGAACAGCCGCTGCGGTTACCAGTTACGATATCGTTCTCGATAAGGAATCTGCAGATATCAACGTTACAGTAGAGCTTTATCCTGAGAACCCGGACAGAACAACTCAGCTCACCTCCTCGTGGCAGATGCCTGACGGAACTGTCATAATGAACGTGACTGATTCCGACGGTCCACTGGAATATGAGGTCGATGGTTCGCAGGTCACTTTTGAGACCACCATAACGCCTGGAGAGGGGAAGGAGGTGGTAGAGATCGATGGATCTCTTGACCGGGCGGTGTCCGAGGAATACCGAGGACTGGACCTGTACAAGTTCCAGCTCTCCGGGTTCAGGGACAGGAAACCTGACGTCCCTGATGAGGTGACCCAGGTGCAACTGACCGCAGAGAGACCACTCCTTTCTGAATCACACAGCTTCGGTTTCGATACATCTCTCGGGGAGCGAGAAGTTAACTATTCCGGTGAGGGACCTGTAAACCTCCATCTGGCGGTCAGTGACGAGGGAGAGTGGTACGAGAACTTCGTTCTCTTCGGTCCAGGAAACCTTTCCACGGCCGATGACCTCTACTGGGTGCCTGCCGCCGTCACCGGTTTCCTCCCGCAGGTGAACAGGTTCCCTGTCGTTGTCTACCCGGACGAGGAGTACGATGTGGAGGTGGATGAGTGGAGCGCGGGCCAGTACCGGAAAGGAGGTATAACCTTTGTCAGGAAGTCGGAACTGGAAAAGGAGGGGGGAGCAGGTCTTATACTCCACGAGGTTATGCACGGTTTCAACGAGGAGGCACTTGCATGGACTTCAGCGACCCGTTCGTGGTTCGACGAGGGGACCGCATCATACATCCAGTGGCTGGTAAACGAGGAGAGAGGGGTAAGACAGGCGGAGATCTTCGGGGGCGAGGTCACGTGGCGGGAAGGCAGGAGCCGTTATACCCTCCAGCCGAGGATGGAGCCCCAAGACCTGTGGGATTACTATTCGGGGGACAGGAACTTCATGGAGGACTGGAAACTGACAGAGAATCCGGAGAGGAAGACGTTCGGGTACGCCTATTCCGAGCTTCTCATCAGGGACTTCGTCAGGCGGGAAGGTCCAAGTTCTCTCAGACCCGTCTACGGGAGACTGCTTGAGATGGACAGGAACGTGGAAGAGGAGGTGAGCTCTATCAGTGAATCGAACGATATGCTGCTCGAGGCCCTTGAAACCGATTTCAGGCCATGTTACTCGTCCTCGAAGGGGGAGATGGAGTCCTGTCTTGAGCAGGTCAACGATATGGATTCAGAAGTCCCTGAACTTGGGGAATTGCAGAACCGGACAGAAAAGGTTGAGATAGAGAAGGTAGAGGAACCTGTGGCCGATAGCACGCGTGGAGAACTTGTGCTGGGAGGCGGGAACTTCTCAAGAACCGTTGAAAAAGGAGTTTTGAATTCCTTGAGGGGCTATATTGAGTCTATTAGGAACTGGTTCATCTCTTTATTCCGCTCCGGACAGTAAGAGAAGAGCCTATCCGAAATTTTATGTAGTGGTCCGAATAAAAGAGGGATTATGATCGGGGGTATACGGCGTCACAGGATGGGGATGGTGCTCGGAGCCTTTTCTCTTGTCTTGTATATCTTCTGGGCTTTAACGGTCTTGACAGGGGTGGCGGACGAAATCCTGACATTCCTTCTGAGATTCAATTTTATCGCCCTGCAGTTTGCCATGTACCCCGTAGAACCCTTGTTCCTGGTTGCAGGAGCGGCAACCTCTTTTGCGACCGGTTATATCGTCGGGACGGTTCTCGCCTACATATGGAACCTCTCCTATAGTTATTTTTGAAGCTTTGAACCTCATGACCAGATTGATATCGTCTTGGATTCCTCGTTTTTGTGGGACGGAAATGATCCGGCAGACCTTCAGGATCCACTAACCCTGATCGATCAGGTCTACCGGGTTCCCCTGTTCTTACAGGTTCAACCGATTGAGAGGCCCTCTTACTGTCTATCCCGACAGTAACCTATCGTAGATGCTCTCAGCAGGACAAACCCCTGTAAAGCT